>JAKACF010000110.1 GCA_021821585.1 Actinomycetes bacterium | reverse complement strand
CGGGCCGCTGAGGCGGCCGGGCACGGCGGGCGGGGCGCCTGAACGTTGACAAAGTGTGGAAGCGGCTCAGTAGAGTGGGCGCCGATGGCCGTGTTCGTGCCGACGTCGCTCGAGGAGCTGCTCACCGCCCGGGCGGAGCTCCCCGACCTCGACCTCGTCGCCGGCGGGACGGATCTCGTCGTCGAGGTCAACTTCGGCCGGCGCCGTCTCGAGGATGTGGCCAGCGTCTCGCGCGTGCCCGAGCTGGCCGGCTGGCACCGGGAGGAGCCGGCGGAGCGAGGCGGGCGGGAGCACCTCGTCCTCGGCGCAGGGCTCACCTACACCGAGATGCTGGAGCCGCCCCTCGCCGAGCTGCTGCCCTCCCTCGCCCAGGCCGCCCGCACGGTCGGCTCGCCCCAGATCCGCAACGCCGGGACCCTCGGGGGCAACCTCGGGACGGCCTCGCCCGCCGGCGACACCCTGCCCGTGCTGGCCGCCCTCGGGGCCGAGGTCGTGCTCGAGAGCAGAGCCGGGACCCGCCTCGTCCCGCTCGGGGAGTTCGTGACGGGCCCGAAGCGGACCGCCCTCGCGCCCGACGAGGTGATCGTGGCAGCCAGAGTGCCGGTGGTGCGCGGCCACCAGGAGTTCTTGAAGGTGGGGACCCGCAACGCCATGGTGATCGCCATCTGCTCGGTGGCCCTCGTCCTCGACGAGGAGGCACGCGAGGTGCGGGTCGGGCTCGGCTCGGTCGGACCGGTGCCGATCCGCGCCGTCGAGGCCGAGCGCTTCGCCGCCGAGGCGGTCGACTGGTCGAGCGGTCGCTTCTCCGGCGACGAGGCGGACCTCCGGCGCTTCGGCGAGCTCGTCGGCGCAGCCGCCCGCCCCATCGACGACCACCGGTCGATCGCCTCCTACCGCCGGCACGCCGTCGAGGTCTGCGCCCGTCGCGCCCTTGAGCGCGCGACGCTGCGCCGGGTGGCATGAGCCCCGCCGGGCCCACCTCGGGCGAGCAGGGCGCCTACCGCCTCACGGTGAACAGGCGCGAGCACGACGTCGTCGACTCCTGGGTGGGGGAGAGCCTCCTCTACGTGCTGCGCAACCGGCTCGGGTACCTCGGGCCGAAGAACGCCTGCGAGCAGGGAGAGTGCGGCTCCTGCTCGGTGCTGCTCGACGGGCGGCTCGTCTGTGGCTGCCTGGTGCTGGCCGCGAGCGCCGCCGGACAGGAGGTCGTGACCGTCGAGGGCCTGGCGGACGCCGAGGGCGACCTGAGCGACGTCCAGCAGGCCTTCGTCGACGAGGGGGCCGTCCAGTGCGGCTTCTGCACGCCCGGCCTCGTCGTCGCCGTGCACGACCTGCTCGACCGCCTCCCGGACCCGACCGAGCTCGAGATCCGCGAGGCGATCTCGGGCAACCTCTGCCGCTGCACCGGCTACGGCCGGATCCTCACGGCCGTCGAGGCCGCCCGCCAGGCGCGCCTCGAGGCCTCGAGGTGACGGTGGGCGCCGCCTCGACGGTCGCCCGCCGCGGGCTCGGCCTCGGCACCAGCCCGCTCAGGCCCGACGGGGGACCGAAGGTGCGGGGCGAGTTCGCCTTCTCCTCGGACCTGTGGGCCGAGGGCGCGCTCTGGGGACGGGTGCTGCGCTCCCCGCACGCCTCCGCCCGCATCCTGCGGATCGACACGACCGCCGCCCGGGCCCTGAAGGGCGTGCACGCCGTGCTGACCGCCCTCGACGTCCCCGGCTCGGAGCTGTACGGCCTCGAGTTCCAGGACCAGCCCGTGTTCGCCTCCGACGTCGTGCGCTACATGGGCGAGCCCGTGGCAGCAGTCGCCGCCGACCACCCCGAGATCGCCCGCCAGGCCCTCGAGCTCATCGAGGTCGACTACGAGCCCGTCGCCCCCCTCGTCGACCCCGAGGCGGCCATCACGGCACCGCCGATCCATCCCGACGGGAACGTCGTCCGCCACATCAGGCTGCGCCACGGCGAGGACGCCGGGCCGGGCGCGCCGAGCGCCGAGGGCCTCGTCACCGTCGAGGGGACCTACGAGGTCGGGATGCAGGATCAGGCCTTCATGGGCCCGGAGTCCGGGCTCGCCATCCCCGACGACGACGGCGGGGTCGACCTCTACGTCTCGACCCAGTGGCTGCACGTCGACCGCGACCAGGTGGCCGCCTGCCTGGCCCTCCCCCCGGAGAAGGTCCGCCTCCACCTGGCCGGGGTCGGGGGCGCCTTCGGCGCACGCGAGGACGTGAGCCTCCAGGTCCACGTCTGCCTGCTCGCCCTCTCGACCCGCCGCCCGGTGAAGGTCGTCTACTCCCGGGAGGAGTCCTTCTTCGGGCACGTCCACCGCCACCCGGCCCGCATGTGGTACCGGCACTCGGCCGACCCGGAGGGACGCCTCGTCAAGGTCGAGGCGCGCATCGTCCTCGACGGCGGGGCCTACACCTCCTCCTCCTCCGCCGTCGTCTCCAACGCGGCGGCCTTCTCCGCCGGCCCCTACCGGGTCCCGAACGCCTGCGTCGACGCCTACGCCGTCCGCACCAACAACCCCCCCTGCGGTGCCATGCGGGGCTTCGGCGCCGTCCAGGTCTGCACGGCCTACGAGGCGCAGATGGACAAGCTGGCGGCCGCTCTCGACCTCGACCCGGTGGAGCTCCGGCTGCGCAACGCGCTGGCGAGCGGCGACCGGCTCATCACCGGTCAGGCGATCACCGGGACGGCTCCCGTCGCCGAGGTGATCCGGCGCTGCGCGGCTGCCCCCCTCCCCGAGGCGGCGGCGGACCAGCCGGCGATGGCGCTCCCGGGCGGTGCCGGCAGGACGGCCGACCCCGCCCGGGTCCGACGCGGCGTGGGCTTCGCCGTCGGCTTCAAGAACCTCATGTACTCCGAGGGCTTCGACGACTTCTCGAGCGCCCGCTGCCGGATCGAGGGCGGCGCCATCACCGTCACCTGTGCGGCGGCCGAGGTGGGCCAGGGCTTCGTCACCCTCGTCCACCAGATCGCCGAGGACGTCTTCGGGACCGACGAGATCGTGCTCGCTCCGGCCGAGACGACGACCGTCGGCTCGGCCGGCTCCACCTCGGCCAGCCGCCAGACCTGGATGTCGGGCGGGGCGGTCGACGCCGCCTGCCGGGCGGCGCGCGACGCCCTGTGCGGGAGGGTCGCCGCCCGCCACGGGCTGCCCGCCGAGCTGGTGTCGGTGCGCGACGGGCGGGTCGTCTCCCTCGGAGGCGAGGTGGACCTCTCCCTCGAGGAGTCGCTCGGCGGCGAGGTCGTCGACGAGTCCGTCACCTTCCGCCACGCCCCGACCGTCCCGCTCGACGACGAGGGCCAGGGCGACGCCCACGTCTCGTTCGCCTTCGCAGCCCACCGGGCCGTCGTCGACGTCGACGTCGAGCTCGGCCTCGTGAGGGTCGTGGAGATCGCGACCGCCCAGGACGTCGGGCGGGTGCTCCATCCCCTGCAGGTCGTCGGCCAGATCGAGGGCGGCATCGCCCAGGGCGTCGGCCTCGCGGTGATGGAGGAGATCCTCGTCACCGACGGCCTCGTGCGGAACCCGTCGTTCACCGACTACCTGATCCCGACCGCCCTCGACATGCCGGTGGTCGAGATCGCCGGCCTCGTCGAGGAGCCCGAGCCGGGTGCCCCCTTCGGGGCGAAGGGCGTCGGGGAGCCGCCCACCATCTCCTCGACGGCGGCCGTCGCCGCCGCCGTCCGGGCGGCGACGGGCCTCGAGCTTGCGCGGGTGCCGATCCGGCCCGAGCACATCGCCCTGGCGGTCCGGTGAGCCCGCCCGCTCCGGGAGCGGACGCGGGCGCCCGGACGGTGCTGCGGGGGGCGCGCTGGCCGGGCGACGTCGCCTTCGAGGCGGGGAGGGTGACCGAGGTCGGGACGGTCGCCAGCCGCCCGGGCGACCACGTCGTCGACTGCGACGGAGGCATCCTCACGCCGGGGCTCGTCAACACCCACCACCACCTCTACCAGTGGCTCACCCGGGGACGGGCGACGGGCTGCGACCTGTTCTCCTGGCTGACCGAGCTCTACCCGGTCTGGGCCCGCCTCTCGCCGGCCAACGTCGAGGCAGCCGCCCTCGTCGGCATGGCCGAGCTCGCGAGATCGGGGGTGACGACCGTCTTCGACCACCACTACGTGGTGCCGTCGGGCGACGACACCGTCTTCGACGCCATCGCGTCGGCCCGGGCGCAGGTCGGGGTGCGGCTCTACCTCTCCCGCGGCTCGATGGACCTCGGGGAGAGCGACGGCGGGCTCCCTCCCGACAGCGTCGTCGAGAAGACCGGGGCCATCCTGTCCTCGACCGAGGCCGTCGCCGGCCGGCTGCACGACGGGGACCTCCTCCACGTCGTCGTCGCCCCCTGCAGCCCCTTCTCGGCCACTCCGGAGCTCATGCGCGAGTCGGCCGCGCTCGGCCGCAGGCTCGGGCTCAGGCTGCACACGCACCTCGCCGAGACCACCGACGAGGAGCGGGACTGCCTCGCCCGCTTCGGGAAGCGGCCCCTCGACCTCGCCGAGGAGCTCGGCTGGCTCGGCCGGGACGTCTGGTTCGCCCACGGCATCCACTTCGACAGCAGCGAGATCTCCCGCCTCGGCGCCTCGGGCACCGGTGTGGCCCACTGCCCGAGCTCGAACGGCCGTCTCGGCGCCGGGATCTGCCGGGTGCGCGACCTGCTCGACGCCGGCGCACCTGTCGGCCTCGGCGTGGACGGCCCCGCCTCGAACGAGGTCGGGGCCCTCTTCCCCGAGATGCGCCAGGCGCTCTATCTCGCCCGGCTGCTCCGGCGCCGGCCGGAGGACCTGCGGCCGGTCGAGGCCCTCGGGCTCGCCACCACCGGCGGCGCCGCATGCCTCGGGCGCGGCGACCTCGGTCGCGTCGAGCCCGGGGCGACCGCCGACCTCGCGCTCTTTCCGGCGGACGACCTGGCCGACATCGAGGACGCCGTCGACGGGCTGGTCCTCGGCCCGGACCGGAAGGTGAGCCGCCTCTTCGTCGCCGGCAGGGAGGTCGTCACCGACGGCGAGCTCGTCGGCGTCGACCTCCGCCGGGCCCGCGAACAGCTGGCGGCCGAGGCGCAACTGCTGTGGTCGTGACGAGCGGGACGCCGTCCCAGGAAGGAAGGAACCGATGGACCCGACCAAGGTGAGGGCCGAGGCCGAGCTGCGACGCGAGCGCGTCGTGGAGCTGCTCCGCGACGTCATCCACCTTCCCTCGCTCTCCGGCGGCGAGGGCGACGTCGTCGCACGGCTGCACCAGGAGATGGAGTCCGTCGGCTTCGACGAGATCGTCCGGGACCCCTTCGGCTCGGCCGTCGGACGGATCGGCTCGGGACCGGTCACGATCGTCTACGACAGCCACATCGACACCGTCGACGTCGGGAGCCGCAAGGAGTGGGCCCGCGACCCCTTCGAGCCGGCCCTCGAAGGGGGCCTCGAGGGAGGGATCGTCCACGGGCGCGGCGCGAGCGACAACAAGGCCGGCATCGCCTCGATGATCCACGGGGCGGCCCTGGCGAGGGACCTCGGCCGCCTGGAGGGGGTGACCCTCTACGTCGTCGGCAGCGTCCAGGAGGAGACCTGCGACGGCCTGGCGCTCCAGTACCTGATCGAGAACGTGCTCCCCCGCCCCGACGTCGTCGTGCTCGGCGAGGCGACCGGCTGCCGGCTGTACCGCGGGCACCGGGGCCGGGTCGAGGTCGCCGTGAGGTCGGAGGGCGCCTCCTGCCACGCCTCGGCTCCCGAACGGGGCCACAACCCGGTCTACGACCTCGCCGGCGTCATCGCGGAGATCGAGGCGCTGAACGAGCGCCTCGGCTACGACGACTTCCTCGGCGCCGGCACGATCGCCCTCACCAAGATCGAGTGCGAGACGCCCAGCCTGAACGCCGTGCCGGCGACCGCGACGCTGTACGTGGACCGCCGCCTCACGCTCGGCGAGACGCCCGAGATCGCGCTCGACGAGCTGCGCAGCCTCCCCTCGGTGAAGGCGAAGGGCGCCGAGGTCTCGCTGCTCGGCTACGAGAAGACCTCCTACACGGGCATGACGCTCACGAGCACCAAGTACTTCCCGACCTGGGTGACGCCCGAGGAGCACGTGAGCGTGGCGGCCGGCCTGGCAGCCGGCGAGGAGGCGCTCGGCCGCCGTCCCGAGGTGGGCCACTGGGTCTTCTCGACCAACGGCTGCGCCTCGGCCGGGCGGCTCGGGCTTCCCACCGTCGGCTTCGGGCCGGCCGACGAGGTGCACGCCCACACGGCCCACGACCAGTGCCCCACCGACGACCTCGTCGAGGCGGTCGCCTTCCTCGGCGTCTTCCCCTCCGCCTTCAGGAGCCGTCAGGAAGAGGGGGCGGACCCGCAGGAGGGATGACCCCGCCGTCGGCCGACAGCCGCCCGGCGGCGACGACGCGGCGGCCGCCGACGAAGACGGCCTCGATCCCGACCGGCGGGAGCCGTGGCGACTCGAAGGTCGCCCGGTCGGCGACCGACGCCGGGTCGAACAGGACGAGGTCGGCCGGCAGCCCGACGCGGATCTCGCCGAGGCGCCCTCCGAGGCCAACCACGGCCGCCGCCCTCCCCGTCATCTTGGCGACGGCCTCGGGGAGCGAGACGGCGTGCAGGTCCCTGCTGAAGCGGCCGAGCACGCGGGGGAACGTGCCGTACAGCCTCGGGTGGGGATGGCCGCCGGGGTTCACGACGGCGTCGCTCCCGACCGAGCAGTAGGGCTCGGCGAGGAAGCGGGCGACGTTCTCCTCGACGTTGTTGAACGAGACGAGCGAGACCGCCAGGCGCTCGCGGACGAGGAGGTCGATGACGACGTCGAAGGCCGCCTCCGACTCGAGGTCGTCCACGCCTGCCGCCCGGATCACGTCCGCGAACGAGCGGCCGACGACCCGTCGGTCGGACGCGCTCGCCACCATGAGGCCCGGCCAGCCGGCCGAGAACGAGTACCAGTTGTCCCAGCTCGTGGTGTCCCCGAGCAGCTGGGCGCGCACCCTGGCCCGCACCGAGGGATCGCCGAGGCGGGCGAGGACGGCGGCCACGCCGCCCCCCTCGAACAGCCAGGGGGGAAGAAGGACGTTGGCCGTCGTCGAACCGGCCGTGTAGGGGTGGATGTCCGCGCTCACCGCCACCTTCTCCGAGCGCGCGGCGGCGATCTTGCGGACGAGCGCGTCGGCCCGGTGCCAGTTCGCCGGCCCGGCCGTCTTGATGTGGCTGTAGTGCAGGTGGCAACCGGTCCGGGCCGCCACCTCGAGCACCTCGTCGGTCGCCTCCTCGACGAGGTCGCTCTCCGAGCGGACGTGGACGAAGAACGGCTTGTGGCGGGAGGCGGCGACCTCGCAGAGCGCCACCAGCTCCTCGGTGTCGGAGTAGGCGGCCGGGACGTAGACGAGGCCCGAGGACAGCCCGGACGCCCCCTCGTCGAGGGCGGCGGCGAGGACGCTGCGCATCTCGTCGAGCTCGTCGGGGCGGGCGGGGCGGGCCTCGTAGCCCATCACCTTGCGACGGATCGTCGAGTGTCCGACCAGTCCGACCGCCCGCGTGGCAGAGACCGAGCGCAGGACCGAGAGGTACTCGCCGAAGCTCCGCCAGCGCCATGCCTCGGGCGGGATCGTGCCGTCGAGGCCGGCCAGCAACGAGGCCATGTCGTCGAGGTGGTCGTCGTCGACGGGGGCGGCGGAGATGCCGTCCTGGCCGAAGGTCTGGGTCGTGCAGCCCTGCAGCAGCTTCGGGGCGTCGCCGACCGGCACGTCGGGCTCGCCGGCCACCCCGGCGGCGGGGACGGCCGAGTAGAGGTCCGAGTGCGAGTGGAGGTCGACAAAGCCGGGGGCGAGGGCGAGATCCGCTCCGTCGACGACCTCGGCGCCGGGCGCGCTCACCCGCTCGGACACCTCGGCGATCCTGCCGTCCGCCCCGACGAGGACGTCGGCGGCAAAGGGCTCCCCGCCGGTGCCGTCGTAGATCGTCGCGCCCCTCACCACGAGCTCGCCGTCGACACGCCCCGAGAACACGGAGCGGAGCCTAGCGGGGCCCGGCGGACCGCTCCGGGCCGGGGACGGCCCTCGCAAAGGGGCATCGGGCGCTCTCCTCGTCGGGCCCGTGCCGGTGATCGCGCCTCCTTCCTGCCCGCACGCCCGGTTGCCACGAGGTCCCGGTCGGCAGCACATTCTCCTCGTGGGGGACGCGCCGGCATGCGGGAAGCCAGGCCCGGCTTTCTTCCGCCCGGGGCCCCGCCACCCGAGGACCGGAGAGGCGCCCGCCCGGTTCTCCGTCGAGGCGGGCCGCCACGGCGAGCTGAGCGAGCCCGCCCGGGACGACGACCCGAGGCTCACGAATGAGTCGGGTCAGCCAGCGCCGGCCGATGCCCGCCACGCCGGCTGGTGCGGGGCCAAGGCGTGTCCATCCGGGCCTGTCGCTCTCATCCCCGAGGAGTGGGTCCCCTCCGGCAGAGCGGCGGGCGGTTCGGCGTGAGCGACCGGGTTCCCTTCGATCGCGGTCAGTCCGCCGTTGCGGTGCCGGTACCTGCCGCGGAGCCTCTCGTCGCGACGTGGCGGGCGCGCGCCGACAGCTCGGCGGCCTACGGCATGCCTGCTCACGTCACCGTCGTCTATCCGTTCCTGCCCGAGCCGGCCCTGAGCGCCGGCGTGCTCGACGACCTGCGGGCCGAGTGCGCCGAGACGGCGCCGTTCGAGGTCACCTTCAACCGGGTCGGGCGGTTCGCCACCGTCGTCTACCTCGCCCCGGAGCCGGCGATGGCATTCAGGGAGCTGACCGCTCGCTTCGTCGGGCGTTGGCCGGAAGCTCCTCCCTACGGGGGCGCACACAAGGATGTCATCCCCCACTTGACCGTTGCCGACGAGGGCACCCCTGAGGAGCTCGCAGCTGTCGAGACGGACCTGCAGGCGAAGCTTCCGCTCAGCACCCGTGTCGATGCCGCCGAGC
>JAKACF010000109.1 GCA_021821585.1 Actinomycetes bacterium | reverse complement strand
GATGAGGATCGTGTTGGTGAAGTCGACGGTGCGGCCCTGGCCGTCGGTGAGCCGGCCGTCGTCGAGCACCTGCAGGAGGACGTTGAAGACGTCGCTGTGGGCCTTCTCGATCTCGTCGAGGAGGACGACCGAGTAGGGGCGGCGGCGGACGGCCTCGGTCAGCTGGCCCCCCTCCTCGTAGCCGACGTAGCCGGGGGGCGCCCCGACGAGGCGCGAGACGTTGTGGCGCTCCTGGTACTCGCCCATGTCGATGCGGACCATGGCCCGTTCGTCGTCGAAGAGGACCTCGGCGAGAGAGCGGGCGAGCTCGGTCTTGCCGACGCCGGTCGGCCCGAGGAACAGGAAGCTGCCGATCGGGCGGTGTGGGTCCGACAGGCCGGCCCGGCTGCGCCGGATGGCGTTCGCCACGGCCGTCACCGGCTCGTCCTGCCCGACGACGCGCTCGTGGAGGAGGTCCTCCAGGTGGACGAGCTTGGCCACCTCGCCCTCGACGAGCCGGGAGACGGGCACGCCGGTCCAGCGGCTCACGACCTCGGCGACGTCCTCGGCGTCGACCTCCTCCTTCAGCATCTGCTGCTCGGACTGGAGGGCGGCGAGGTTCCTCGTGGCCTCCTCGACCCGGCGCTCGATCTCGGGGATGCGCCCGTAGCGCACCTCGGCCGAGCGGGCGAGGTCGCCGTCCCGCTCGAAGCGCTCCATCTCGACCCGGGCGGACTCGAGCTCGCCCTTGGCGGCCTGGATCGCGGCGATGGCGTCCTTCTCGGCCTGCCAGTGCGCCCCCATGGCCGTCTGCTGCTCGGTGAGGTCGGCCAGCTCGGCACGGAGCCGCTCGAGGCGCTCGGCGGAAGCCGGGTCGGTCTCCTTCTCGAGCGCCACCTGCTCGATCTCGAGCTGGCGGATCCGGCGGTGGACGACGTCGAGCTCCGTCGGCATCGAGTCGATCTCGATGCGGAGCCGGCTGGCGGACTCGTCGATGAGGTCGATCGCCTTGTCGGGGAGGAAGCGGCCCGTCACGTAGCGGTCCGAGAGGACGGCGGCGGCCACGAGGGCGGCGTCCTGGATCCGCACCCCGTGGTGGACCTCGTAGCGCTCCTTCAGGCCCCGCAGGATGGCGACCGTGTCGGCCACCGAGGGCGGCTCCACCATGACCGGCTGGAAGCGCCGCTCGAGGGCGGCGTCCTTCTCGATGTGCTTGCGGTACTCGTCGAGCGTGGTGGCGCCGATGAGGCGGAGCTCGCCCCGGGCGAGGAGCGGCTTGATCATGTTGCCGGCGTCCATAGCGCCCTCGGCCGCCCCGGCGCCGACGATCGTGTGCAGCTCGTCGATGAAGGTGACGATCTCGCCCTCGGCGTCGGTGATCTCCTTCAGCACCGCCTTCAGGCGCTCCTCGAACTCGCCCCGGTACTTGGCACCGGCGACCATCGATCCGAGGTCGAGCGAGATGACGCGCTTGTTCTTCAGGCCCTCGGGAACGTCGCCCTCGACGATCCGGTTGGCGAGGCCCTCGACGATGGCCGTCTTGCCGACGCCCGGCTCGCCGATCAGCACGGGGTTGTTCTTCGTGCGGCGCGAGAGCACCTGGATCACGCGGCGGATCTCCTCGTCCCGGCCGATGACCGGGTCGAGCTTGCGGTGGCGGGCCGCCTCGGTGAGGTCCCTCCCGTAGCGCTCGAGGGCGCGGTACTGCTCCTCGGGGTTCTGGCTCGTCACCCGGTGGCTGCCCCGCAGGTCGCGCAGCGCCGTCAGGAGGTCGTCGCGGGAGATCTCGAGGGTATCGGCCAGCGCCAGCATGAGGTGCTCGACAGAGAGGTACTCGTCTCCCATCTCCTGCTGGGCGGCGACCGCCTGGTCGAAGGCGTCGCGCAGCGCCCGGGAGAAGCCCGGCTCCTCGCCGCCGTAGGCCTTCGGGAAGCGGCCGAGCCGCTCGTCGAGGCGGTTGCGAACGGTGAGGGCAGAGACGCCGATGCGGTCGAGCAGGGGGATGGCGACGCCGCCGTCCTGGCCGAGGGCGGCGAGCAGCAGGTGCTCGGGCTCCACCTCGGCGTGGTGGAACTTGCGGGCGAGCGCGACGGCCTCGCGCGTCGCCTCCTGGGTCTTCTGGGTCCAGCGGTTCGGGTCGAGAGTCATGTCAGGGTCTTCCTTGCCGCCAGCGTGCCGGCAGCTGCGTCTTCTGGACCGGGACGAGGTCCCGGCGGTACTGCTTGTGCGCCCGGGCGACGGCCTCGCGGGCCTCCGCCCTCGTGCGCTCGAGCTCGGCGCGGAGGCGCTCCACCTCCTCGGTGAGGGCGAGGATCCGCCGCACGCCTTCCAGGTTCACCCCGGCGTTCGTGAGGTGCTGGATCCGCCGGAGCTGGGCGATGTCCTCCTCGCTGTAGCGGCGGTTCCCTGCCACGGTGCGGGCCGGGTCGAGCAGCCCCCGGCGCTCGTAGATGCGGAGTGTCTGGGGGTGGACGCCGGCGAGCTCGGCGGCGACGGAGATCACATAGACCGCACGGGCGCGGTCCGAGCCCGTCGCGCTCACGCGTGGCTCCACAGGTGCTGGCGCAGCTGGTCGCGGGGCGAGCTCGTGTCGCTCGCCGCCAGGGCCTCGACCGCGGCGCGCTGCTCGTCGGTGAGCTCGGTCGGCACGGCCACCTCGACGGTGACGAGGAGGTCGCCGGAGTGCTCGCCGTCACGGACGCCGCGGCCCCGCACCCGGAAGGTCTTGCCCGACGGGGTCCCCGGCGGGACGCGCAAGGTGACGGGCTCGCCGAGCGAGGGCACCGTGATGTCGGCCCCGAGGGCCGCCTCGGCGAAGGTGACGGGCACCTTCAAGGTGAGGTTGCGACCCTTGCGCCCGAACAGGGGGTGGGCGCCGACGTGGACGACCACGTAGAGGTCGCCGGCGGGGCCGCCGTTGGCCCCGGGCTCGCCCCGGCCCTTCACCCGGATGCGCTGCCCGTCGGCCACCCCGGCGGGGATGCGGACCTTCACCTGGCGCTGGCGCCGCTCGGTCCCCGACCCGGCGCAGTTCGGGCAGGGGTCGGTCACCTTGAGCCCCCGGCCCCGGCACTCCGGGCAGGGCTGGGCCAGCGAGAAGAGGCCCTGGTTGTCGTTGAGCGTCCCGGTCCCGCCGCATCGGGGGCAGGTGACCGGCATCGAGCCGGGCTTGGAACCCGAGCCGGCGCAGACGTGGCAGAGCGCCCCCGTCACCACGTTGACGGAGGTGACCACTCCCTCCACCGCCTCGGCGAAGGGGAGATGGAGCTCCGCCTCCACGTCCTGGCCGCGCCGCGGCCCCCCGAAGGGACCGCCGCCCGGGGCCCCCTGGGTCCGAGCCCGGCCGGACCGGTTGAACAGGCCGCCGAAGAGGTCGCCGAGGTCGTCGATGCGGAAGCTGAACGAGCCGTTCTGGCCGGGCGCCCCGCCGAAGCCCCCCAGGGGGCCGAGCCGGCGGACCTCGTCGTACTCCTTGCGGCGCTCGGGGTCACCGAGGACGTCGTAGGCGGCCGAGATCTCCTTGAAGCGGTCCTCCGAGCCGGGGTTGGCGTCGGGGTGGTACTGCTTGGCGAGCTTGCGGTAGGCGCGCGTGATCTCCTTCTCGGTCGCCTCGGGGGCGACGCCGAGCACCTTGTAGTAGTCGGTTTCGAACCATTGGCGCTGTGGAGCCACGTGCCGTCCTGTCTTCCTCGCTCGGTCCTGTCAGCCCTTCACCTTCACCATCGCCGGTCGGACGACCCGGCCCTTCAGGCGGTAGCCCGCCCGCATCACCTCTGCGATCTGCTGGCCGCCCTCGGCCGCCTCGTCCGCCTCCTCGTGGGCGACGGCGTCGTGCACCGTCGGGTCGAAGGCCACGCCGACGGCGTCGATCCGCTCGAGGCCCTCCCGTGAGAGGGTCTCGCGTAGCAGCGTCCCGATCTGGCCGAGCGCCGCCTGGTCGTCGCCCGCCCCGACGTGTGCCTCGGCGAGGTCGAGCGCGTCGAGCACCGGCAACAGGGCGATGAGGAGGTTCTCCGACGCCCGCTCGAGCAGGTCGGTCTGCTGACGGACCGCCCGCTTGCGGTAGTTGTCGAAGTCGGCCTGCAGCCGCCGGAGCGAGTCGAGGTACTCGTCCCGCTCGGCGGCGAGACGGCCCAGGTCCTCCTCGATCAGCCGGTCGAGCGTCTCGCCCTCGTCACCGGCCGGTGGCCCGGCCTCCGTGGCCTCTTCTCCCGGAGCCTCCCCGGAGGCGTTCAGGCGCTCCTCCTCGGGGAGTGCGCCCTCCTCGGCCGGGGAGTCGCCCTCCCCGGCCGAGGCCTCGTTCCAGCGGTGCTCGCTCATGCGCCTGCCGCGTCCGACCCGGGCTCGTCGACGATCTCGGCGTCGACGACCTCGTCCTCGTTCCCGGCTGACTCGCCGCCGCCGGGGGTGCCTCCGGCGGCCTGCTGCTGAGAAGCGGCCTGCTCGTACATCCGCTGTCCGAGCGTCTGGGAGGCCGTCCGCAGGGCGTCGAGGCTGCGGTTGAGCGCCTCGACGTCGGATCCGGCGAGCTTCTCCTTCACGTCCGCGAGGGCGGACTCCACCCTCGCCTTCTCATCCTCGGGGACCTTGTCGCCCTGCTCGCGCAGCAGCTTCTCGGTCTGGTAGACGAGCGTGTCGGCCTGGTTGCGGGCCTCCGCCTCCTCGCGGCGCCGACGGTCGTCGGCAGCGTGCGCCTCGGCGTCGCGGACCATCCGCTCGATGTCGTCCTTCGGGAGCGAGGACTGCCCGGTGATGGTCATCGACTGCTCCTTGCCCGTCGCGAGGTCCTTCGCCGAGACGTGGACGATGCCGTTCGCGTCGATGTCGAAGGCCACCTCGATCTGCGGGACCCCGCGGGGTGCGGGCGGCAGGTCGACGAGCTGGAACTTGCCGAGCGTCTTGTTGTACATCGCCATGTCCCGCTCGCCCTGGAGGACGTGGATCTCGACCGAGGGCTGGTGGTCCTCGGCGGTCGTGAAGATCTCCGAGCGCCGCGTCGGGATCGTCGTGTTGCGCTCGATGAGCTTGTGGGTGATCCCGCCCTTGGTCTCGATGCCGAGGCTGAGCGGCGTCACGTCGAGGAGGAGGACGTCCTTCACCTCACCCTTCAGGACGCCCGCCTGGATGGCGGCGCCGACGGCGACGACCTCGTCGGGGTTGACCCCCTTGTGCGGCTCCTTGCCGGTCAGCTGCTGGACGAGGTCCTGGATGGCCGGCATGCGGGTCGACCCGCCGACAAGCACGACGTGGTCGATGTCGGACTTCGAGAGGCCGGCGTCCGCGATGGCGGAGTCGAACGGGCCGCGGCAGGCGTCCACCAGGTCCTCGGTCAGCTCCTGGAACTTCGCCCTCGTGAGCTTCAGGTCGAGGTGCTTCGGGCCCTCGTTCGTGGCGGTGATGAAGGGCAGGTTGATCGTCGTCTCCTGGACGGCCGAGAGCTCGATCTTTGCCTTCTCGGCCGCCTCCTTCAGGCGCTGCATCGCCATCTTGTCGTTGGCAAGGTCGACGCCCTCTGTGTCCTTGAAGGTCTTGACGAGCCAGTCCATGACCCGCTGGTCCCAGTCGTCCCCGCCGAGGTGGGTGTTCCCGGAGGTCGACTTCACCTCGAAGACGCCCTCGCCGATCTCGAGGATCGAGACGTCGAAGGTGCCGCCGCCGAGGTCGAAGACGAGGACGGTCTGGTCGGCGCCCTCCTTGTCGAGCCCGTAGGCGAGCGCGGCGGCCGTCGGCTCGTTGATGATGCGCAGCACCTCGAGGCCGGCGATCTTGCCGGCCTCCTGGGTGGCGGTCCGCTGGGCGTCGTCGAAGTAGGCGGGGACGGTGATCACCGCCTGGCTGACGGTGTCGCCGAGGTACGACTCGGCGTCCCGCTTCAGCTTCTGCAGGATGCGGGCCGAGATCTCCTGGGCGGTGTAGGCCTTGCCGTCCACGTCGATGGTCCAGCTCGTGCCCATGTGTCGCTTGACCGACCGGATGGTCCGGTCGGGGTTGGTGATGGCCTGACGCTTGGCAACCTCTCCGACGAGCACCTCGCCGGACTTGGCGAAACCGACTACCGACGGGGTCGTCCTCCCGCCCTCCGCGTTGGGGATGACGGTGGGCTCTCCTGCCTCGAGGAAGGCCACCACCGAGTTCGTCGTTCCGAGGTCGATCCCTACGGCCTTCGGCATGTGCGTTCGCTCCTTGACTCGTTCATTTGTCAGCACTCAGTCTAACCAAGTTGAGCGCATGGCTATCAACCTTGAGCGTGATCTCTCTATTCCCTGCTCGCGACCGGTGTGTGACTTGGTCCGACACCCGGCTCAGAGGAGGCCGAGGTGGTCGAGGGCGAGATAGGCGGCCCCGAGATCGGTGAGCGGCGCCGAAGCGAGCCCCGCCCGGAACTCCTCGAGAGGGCGGAGGACGACCTCGATGAACTCGCCCTGCTCGGGGCGGGGGGCGGCGACCTGCTCGCAGCCGCGGGCGACCGCCACGAAGTTGCGACGCGTCATGGTGGCCGCCGGCAGCAGCCAGCCGACGAGCTCGGTCTCCCCGGCGTAGCCGGTCTCCTCGCGCAGCTCCCGTTGGGCGGCCTCGAGCGGGCTCTCCCCGTCGTCGACGAAGCCGCCGGGGAGCTCGTCGCAGACCCGCCCCGGCCCCGGGCGGAACTGACGGGCGAGGACCACCTCGCCGGCGACGGTGACGGCGAGGACGGCGACCACGTCGCGGCCGACCACGAGGTCCCAGTCGGCGAGCGCGCCATCGGGATAGCGGAAGGTCGCCGTACGCACCTCGAGGTAGCCCGACGGCCCGGGACGCTCCCCGAGGCGCTCCCAGGGCGCGCCCCCGCCCGGCCCCGCCGCCACGTCAGCCGCCGGCGAGCTGGGCGAGCCGGGTGGCGCAGATGCGGCTCAGCGTGGTGAGCTCCCGCCGCTCCCGGTTCCGGAACGGCCAGCCAGGCCGGCCGACGACGAGGAGGAGGCCGTCCTCCCCGATCGGGAAGGCGAGCGAGTCCTGGCCGTCGACGAAGCGCGGGCCCCCGCCGGAGCGGGCGACCGAGGCCGGCGGGACGTCGCCGGCGGCGGCGAGGGGATGGTCGCGGTCGGGTTCGAGGACGACGGCGAAGGAGACGCCGAAGGCCGCCACGACCCCGCTCGCCAGGGTGTCGAGGACCGCGTCGGCCGACTCCTCGGCGACGACGGCGGAGGCGATCTCGAGGGCGTCGACCACGAGGTGGTGCCCGTACTCGCCGACGGGCGCGAGGTGCTCCACCTCCACCCCGGGCAGGGCGGCGAGCTCGGCGCCGAGGGTGGCGGCGGTCTTCGCGTCGACGAGCTCGACGGTGATCTCGTCCCGTGCCCGCCCCCGCCCGTGCTCGAGGACGTCGACGTCGACGACGTCGCCCCCGAGCGAGCCGATGAGGCTCGCCACGGCGCCGAGCGCGCCCGGCTGGTCGGCGAGGGAGAGCTCGATCGCGAACCGGGCCACGCCCGAAGGGTAGGCCGCCGCAATGTCGGCCGGGCGGCGAGGAGATGACCGTGTTGTTGCGGCTAGCCTCCCGCTGTGCCCACCCTGGTCCTGCTGCGCCACGGCGAGAGCGACTGGAACGCCGAGAACCGCTTCACCGGCTGGGTCGACGTCGACCTCTCGCCGGCGGGGGAGAAGGAGGCTCTCGAGGCGGGCAGGCTCCTCCTCGCCGAGCGGGAGGGCTCCGGGCTCGAGCCCGCCGTCGTCCACACCTCGGTGCTGACCCGCGCCGTGCGCACGGCCAACCTCGCCCTCGACGTCATGGGCCGCAGCTACCTGCCGGTGCGGCGCCACTGGAGGCTCAACGAGCGTCACTACGGGGCCCTGCAAGGGCTGAACAAGGCGGAGACGGCCGAACGCCACGGCGCCGAGCAGGTGAAGCTCTGGCGGCGCAGCTACGACATCCCCCCGCCGCCCCTCGCGAGCGACGACCCCGGCCACCCCGCCTTCGACCGGCGCTACGCCGAGGTCCCCCCGGCGGCGCTCCCGGCCACCGAGTGCCTGGCCGACGTCGTGCGGCGTCTCGTCCCCTACTACGAGGACGCCATCGCTCCCGACCTGGCGCTCCGCCGCTCGGTGCTCGTCGTCGCCCACGGCAACAGCATCCGGGCTCTGCTCAAGCACCTCGAGGGGGTCTCCGAGGAGGAGATCGTCGGCATCAACATCCCGACCGGCATCCCCCGCGTCTACGAGCTCGACGACCGACTCGAGCTCGCCGAGGCGCCCCGGTACCTCGGCGACCCCGAGACCGTGGCGGCCAAGGCCGAGGCCGTCGCCAACCAGGCCGGCGCCCGGGCCCGCTGAGCGCCCGGGGAAACGCGCCGTTCACACGGCGCTCACATGGCGTTCGCGCGGCGGGCACAGGGGCGCAACAGTGGCTCCGTAGCCTTGCCAGCACTCGACGGACAACGGCGTCCCCGGCTCGCCTGCGGGCGAAGGAGGCTGCATGCTCGGGACGACCTGGTTGCCGTACCCCCACTGGCTCTCTCCGGGGGACAACTCGTGGCAGCTCACCGCCGCTACGTTCGTCGGCCTGATGAGCCTCCCGGGCATCGCCGTCCTCTACGGCGGGCTCGTGAAGAAGAAGTGGGCGATCAACACGATGGTGATGGCCTTCTCTGCCTTCGCCCTCGTCCTCGTCGTCTGGGTGCTGTGGGCCTACAACATGGGCTTCGGCTCGCACTGGCTGTCGCTCGGGAGCCCGGTCCACAACACGCTCCTCGGGGCGCCGGGTCCGGTCCTCGACCACCTCCACGAGCAGAGCCGGGCGGTCGTCCCCCAGGCGGGCGACCTCGCCGGCCCGGCGCTCGCCATCCCCCAGTCGACGCTCGTCTACTTCCAGTTCGTCTTCGCCGCCATCACGCCTCTTCTGTTCCTCGGGAGCGTGCTCGGCCGGATGAGCCTCAAGGCGTGGCTCGTCTTCGTCCCGCTGTGGACCACCTTCGCCTACTCGGTGAACGCCATGTTGATGTGGGGAGGCGGCTTCTGGGCCCAGCGCGGGGCGCTCGACTACTCGGGCGGCTACGTCATCCACCTCGCCGCCGGTGCCACCGGTTTCGTCGCCGCCGCCGTGGTCGGGCCCCGGTTGAAGCGCGACCGCGAACGCTTCACACCGAACAACCTCCTCCTCGTGGCAGCCGGGGCCGGCATCCTCTGGCTCGGGTGGAACGGTTTCAACGGGGGAGACCCC
>JAKACF010000108.1 GCA_021821585.1 Actinomycetes bacterium | reverse complement strand
CCCGAGCGGGGACGGGGCCACCTGCCGGGCATCGGCGATCACGGCCGCCGCCAGCACCGCCGCCAGGGCGAACCCCCAGGCGAACATCGCCCGGGGGGGCGTACCGCCGCTCCCGCCGGCGCGGGCCCAGAGGACCCCGAGCGCGACGAGCGCGGCCGGAGCGAGGATGGCGAGCACCCTCCGGGCGGCACGGGAGGGCTGGGGACGCCCGGCGGTGGCGAAGGCGAGCACCGCCCCCACGAGCAGGTCGGCCGCCCTCGTGTCGGTTCCGTAGTACATCCGGTCGAGGGAGGCTCCCTCTGAGGCGAGCCAGGCCATCCACCCTGCCGAGGCGACCGCCCCGAGTGCCGCCGCGGCGAGGCCGAGGCGGCGCCAGCGTCCGGAGGCGACGGCGAAGACTCCCGCCAGCACGAGCGGCCAGAGCAGGTAGAACTGCTCTTCGATCCCGAGCGACCAGGTGTGGGCGAGAGGCGACGGGGCCGAGAACTGCTGGAAGTAGCTCTGGTGGGCCAGGAGTTGGTGCCAGTTGGCGACGTACAGCAGGGTCGCGACGGCATCGGCGCGGATCTCGCCCGTGTCGGCGAGCGGCCCGGGGCCGAAGGCGGCGAGGAAGATCCCGAGACCGACCAGCATGAGCAGGAGGCCGGGAAGGAGGCGTCGCGCCCGTCGCGCCCAGAACGAGGAGAGCCGGAGCGAGCCGCCGTCGAGGCGCTGTTCGACGAGCAGGCTCGTGATGAGAAAGCCCGAGAGGACGAAGAACAGGTCGACGCCGAGGTAGCCGCCCTTCGCCCAGCCTGCGCCGAGGTGATAGGCGATGACCCCTGCGATGGCGAGCGCGCGGATGCCGTCGAGGGCGGGGAGGTACCGCCCCCTCACGCTCATCGGCGCCGGCGAGACCATCCTGACCGCATCCTCTGAGCCTCGCCCGCCAGCGCCTCGAGGGCGCCCTCGGCCGTCGCGTCCCAGGTGAGGTCGCCGGCCCGGTCGAGCGCCGCCTTCGAGAGGCGCTCCCGCAGGCCGTCGTCCACGATGACCTCGTCCAGCCGGTCCACCATCTCTGCCCGCGAGGCGACGAGGAAGCCCGTCTGACCGTCCACGACCGAGTCCCGGTGCCCGGCGATGCTGCTCGCGACCGCGGGCGTGCCGCAGGCGGCGGCCTCGCTCACCGTCATTCCCCACCCCTCGCGGACCGACGTGGCGGCCACCACCCAGGCTCGCCGGTAGGCCTCGACGAGCTCGGTCGCCGACAGGCGCCCCGGCAGCGAGACGTAGCCGTCGGCACCGAGCTCGTGGCGGAGCGCCTCGAGGCGGTGCCGCTCGCTCCCCTCCCCCACGATGACGCACTCGACCTCGGGTCGGCGGCGGTGGAGCTCGGCCATGGCGGCGACGAGCCGGTCGAAGCGCTTCACCGGCACGAGGCGGCCGACGGCGAGGACGAGCGGGCGGGGGCTCTTGGCGCCCCCGGGCGTGTAGCAGGCGTCGACACCGGGAGGGACGACGCTCACCTGTTCGGGGCGCATCCCGAGCAGGTCGACGATCTCCCGGCGCGACGACTCCGACAGGGTGACGAGCCGGCTTCGCCGGTACAGGGGCGGGGCGAGGCGGGACTCGACGGCGGACCCGAGCGCCGCCAGGCGAGGCGGGAGCACCATCTGCCACATCTCGGCGTGCACGTGGTGCAGGAAGGTCACGCGGGGCAGGCGGGCCCACAGCGGGCTGAAGAACGGCATGCCGTTCCAGATCTCGACCAGCCCGTCGGCCTCCCCCATCCGCCCACGCACGAGATCCGCCGGGGCCGTGGCGAAGACCTGGTAGCGGCCCGAGCGGCGGATCGAACGGTAGCGGTCGCGTTCGACCACGACCGGCTCGCCGTGCACCGAGGAGGTGCGGAGCACCACCTCGATCCCCGCCGCCGCCCACCGGCGGGCGATCTCGTGGGCGTGCAGCTCCGATCCGCCGGCCTCGGGATCGGCGAGGTCCCGCCAGGCCACCATGACGAGGCGCCGCAGGCCGGCCTCCTCCGCCAGGGCGGTCAGCCGGTCCGCCGCCGCGGTCACGTCCGTGCCGGGACGACCGGGGCGGAGCGACCCGACCCCGCGGTGCGGGCGTCGCCCTTGCGTCCCACCTGCTCCTCGTGGTACTCCGCCTCCACGTTCACCGACCAGGTGTCGTAGTCCTCACCGTAGAGGTTCTCCACCGTGAGCAGGGCCGTCAGCATGGAGTGGTCCTGGTTGTTGTAGCGGTGCATGCCGTTGCGGCCGACGGGGTGGACGTTCCGCACCTCGGCTTCGAGGAAGCGCCGGATCGTCTCGACCCGCTCGTCGTAGCCCTCGTCGTAGACCGGGTAGGCCTTCGGCATCCGCACGACGTAGCCGGCCTCCACGTCCTCCTCCGCCACGAGCCCGATCTCGGCCAGCTCGCGCCGACCGAGCGCGACGAGGTCGTCGTCGGCCATGGTCCACAGCTCGTCGCCCTCGAACACGAAGTACTCGAGGCCGAGGCAGGTGCGGCCGTCCTTCACCATCTCCGGCGACCACGAGCCGAAGTTCTGGATGCGGCCGAGCTTCACCTTGTCGTGGACGTAGATCCAGTTGTCCGGGAAACCGCGGTCCTTCGGGACGACGAGGGCGACGGTGAGGAAGTCCCTGAAGTGCAGTCCCTTGGCCGCCTGCTGGACCTCGTCGGGGGCGGCCGGGTCGAGCACGAGGGCGAGCTCGGCGAGCGGCATCGAGGAGATCACGTGGTCGCAGGAGAGCTCCTCCCGGCCCTCGGGCGACTCGACCTCGACCACGACCGCCCGTTGGTGCTCCCGGCGGATCCTCGTCACCGTCGTCGACAGTCGCAGGCTCGCGCCCTGTGCGACCACGAGCTCGGCGGCCCGCTCCCACATCATCCCGGGGCCGAGCTTCGGGTACTCGAACTCCTCGATGAGAGAGGTGATCGTCGTCTTCTTGCGGGGGGTGAGGGCGTTCAGCACCGCGTTCCACAACGAGAGGTTCTTGATCCGCTGGGCCGCCCAGTCGGCCCGGATCTCCGAGGCCGGCATCCCCCACACCTTCTCGGTGTAGGTCTTGAAGAACGTCCTGTACAGCCGCCAGCCGAAGCGGGACGCCGTCCATCCCTCGAAGGTGTCGAGGTCGGCGGGAGGCTTGAGCCTCACCCAGAGGTACGACAGCCCGCACTTCACCGACTCGACGAGCCCGAGCCCCTTCAGGGCGTTCGTGAGCTGGATCGGGTAGTCGAAGAACGTCCCGTCGTGGTAGATGCGGCTCAGCCGGGGGCGGACGAGGAAGTCCTCCGGGCCGAGGATCTCGTGCCAGAGGTCCTCCACCTCGTGCACCTTGGTGAAGAACCGGTGGCCGCCGATGTCGAAGCGCCAGCCGTCGCGCTCGGCCGTGCGCGAGATGCCGCCCACGACCGAGTCGGCCTCGACCACCACGCAGCGGCCGCCCCGCTTGCCGAGGGCGTAGGCAGCGGTGAGGCCAGCCGGTCCGGCGCCGACGACGACGACGTCGCCGGGCGCGGGCGATCCCTCGGCACGTGCGGGCATGCCGTCATTCTTCCATGCGGCCGGGGCGCGTTCGCCGGCAGTGCTCACGGGACGTACAGCCCGAGGAAGGCGAGCGTCGCCAGCCCCGTGAGGACGGCCGCCAAGCCGGCCAGCACGGTCCGCTCGACCGACCGGTTGGCGCACAGGAGGGCAGCCGAGACGGCGAGGGGGAAGCAGGCGAGCCCGTAGCGCTCGAGCGAGTCGAGGTTCGGTGCCGTCACCGCGACCGCCAGGGTGGCCACCGCGTACCAGCCGTAGGCTGCCGGAAGCCGGAAGAACAGGTAGAGCGCGAGGGCGACGAAGATGACGACGAAGGGCGCGTGCAGCGCCGTGCCGAAGTGCCGGCCGCGCACGAAGTCCGAGGCGTCGCGGGCGAGGGTGACGAGCGGATCCGCCACGCCCCCTCGGTGCTTCGGCGACAGCTGCTCGCTGAGCGGAGCGGTGAAGCTGCCGAAGGCGGCCGCCGCCCAGGCGAGGTAGGCCGCCGCGCCCGCCGGGGCGGCCAGCACGCCGGCCGCCCGCAGCACCGTCTCGGGGAGGCGGCGGCGCCCCGCCCGCCACCACGACAGCCCCTCGACGAGAGCCGGGACCGCCAGCAGGACGCCGACGGGCCTCGTGAGGCCGGCGAGGAAGGCCGGGAGCAGCGACCACCACCACCGCCCCGTCCGCCAGCACCAGAAGGCCAGGACGGACAAGAGCAGCAGGAGCGCCTCGGCATAGCCCATGACGAGGACGAAGGCCGCCGGCCAGAGCGACAGGATCCAGAGGCTCCGCTCCGCCACGCTCTCGCCGACGGCTTCGAGGGAGACGAGCCGGTGCAGGGCGACGAGCGCGGCGAACCCGGCGAGGTTGACGATGAGGAGGAGGGCCGCCCTGTCCGACAGGCCGGGCAGGTAGCCGAGCACCCGGGCGGCGAGCGGCAGGAGGGGGAAGAACCGCAGCGAGGTGTGCCCGGCTCCCGAGTATCCCGCCTCGGCGACCCGCAGGTACCAGGAGGCGTCCCAGGCGGTGAGCCCGGCCCGGCTCGTGCCGATGGCCTTGATGCCGGCCGGCCCGGTGAGCCCGAGCTGGCCCGAGAGGAAGCGGGAGAGGCCCAGCGCCGCCAGGACGATCGCCCGGGTGGCGAAGAAGGGGAGCAGCGAGGCCCGCGCCGAGTCGGCGAGGGAGCCCCCCGCTCTCGCCGGCCGCCTCACCTGGCGGCGAAGCGTTCGACGGACATGCCCTCGTAGGTCTCGAACGGCGTGTCCGCCGGGCGGTTGGCGAGGGCGAGGTGTGGCGTCCTGGCCTTGGCGAGGTCGAGGGCGATGTCCTGACAGTCGTTGCCGAAGCCCTGGTAGGCGGGCGCGCTCACGTACCAGATGGTGTGGGTCCCCGCCAGGGTGAGGAGCTCCTGGGCAAAGCGCCACGGGCTGGCGGCGCGGATGGCGGTGTCGTAGTTGACCCAGTCCACGATCTGCGGAGGGGCCGAGCGCGGGAAGGTGAGCTGCCGGTAGCCGCTCCCGAGCAGCCGGCTGACCGACGGGCCGAGCTGGTCGGGGCAGTAGGCGACGACGTCACCGGGCCGGGCGCCCGCCGAGATGGCGGCGGCGGCCTCGCCCGCCTGGGTGCGAAGGAGGGTGGCGTTCGGCACGGAGGCCGCCAGGCCGACCGCCACGGCCACGCCGAGGACGCCGGCGCGCACCCGAGGGTCGGTCAGGCTCGCCATCCCGTAGGCGAAGATGAGCAGCGCCGGGAAGGCGATGACCGAGGTGTAGCGGTCGGCGAAGGTGCTGCCCGAGATCCGGCCCGCCACGATGGCGACGAGCAGCGTGCCGATGACCCCGGCTGTGAGGGCCCGCACGCCCGGGCGCGTCCGCAGGTCGAGCACCACTCGGCGCCGGTCGAGGGCGGCGCCGAAGAGGGCCAGCACCGCGAGGAAGAAGAAGACGAGCGCCAGCACCCGCCCCGGGGTCGAGGCGCCCCCTGCGAACTGGGTGAAGGCGAAGACGACGGCGGTGTAGTCCGCCGGGGCCGCCCAGGGCGTCCCGGTGTGGTGCAGCTGGAACCAGAACGTCGGGAACCAGGGCAGGAAGCTGACGCCCGCCGCCACGAGGGCGGCGAGGCCATAGCGGGCCGCTGCCCTGTGGGGACCCCGCCAGGCGCACCACAGCGCCACCACCCCGGCGACCGCACAGGCGTAGAGCGACCAGTAGTGGCTGTAGAGCAGGGCCGAGCAGACGGCGGCGAGGGCGATGGCCCGGCTGGGCGACGGCCGGCGGAGCAGCGAGGTGACCGCCAGCACGCCGAGGGTCCCGAGCAGGAGCACGAAGCCGTACATGCGGGCCTCGGTGTCGTAGTAGACCGCGAACGGCGAGGAGGCGAGGAGCAGGGTGACCGACCAGGCCGTCACCTTGCCGGTCGCCGTCCGGCGGGCCGCCGACGCCGGGTCGGCCTCCTCGAGGCTCCACCACCGGGCACCGACCCGGTAGCCGGTGAGCCAGGCGATCGGCAGGTTGACGACGCCGCAGAGCCCGGCGAGCGAGCGGGTGGCGACGTCGCCCGTCCCGAACAGCTTCATCCAGAAGTGGAGCATGAAGTAGTACAGGGGCGGCGCTCCGTCGTGACCCAGCAGGCGGGTGATCTCCCCGAGCGGGTGCGAGGCGATGTTGACGGTGAGGGCCTCGTCCAGCCAGAGCGGCGAGCGGGTGAGGAACCGCAGGGCGACCCCGGCCACCAGCACGAGCACGACGGCAGCCCGGGTCCAGACGACGAACCGGCGCGAGGCCTCGGCATCGGGAGAGGACGCCTGGTTCGATGTGGGCGCCGCCGCGACCCCCCCGCCTGACGGCACCCCGGGAGCCCGCACCTGCGGATCGTCAAGGTGCACCAGGCGATGGTATCTCCCGTCCCCGGCGGCCCCCGGGCGGCCTCCGAGCGCCGCCTCCCTCCCCGGCTCCGGTGCTCTCGTGCCCACACCGGGCGGTGACTCGCGCGTAATATCGCCGACACAATCGAGAGGGAGGGGTGCCTGGCGTGTCCAACTTCGACCGTCGAACGTTTCTCAAGGGCACGGCAGCGCTCGGAGCCGCCGGGATGGGCGGCGCCCTTCTCGAGGCCTGCGGCGGCAGCGGCAGCGGCTCGTCCACCCTCACGACCGTCTCCCGGTCCAAGGCCGAGGCGATCGGCGTCAGCACCGCCAAGCCGAAGATGGGCGGGTCCGTCTCGTTTGGGACCGAGGCCGAGGAGACGGGCATGGACCCGACCCAGGCCCACTACGACTCGACCGGCGTCTGCTACGCCCGGGCGGTGTTCGACCCGCTCGCCATCATCCTCGCCGACGGCACCCCGGCTCCCTACCTGGCCGAGTCCATCACGCCGAACAGCTCCTACACGGCATGGACGATCACGGTCCGGCCGAACGTCGTCTTCCACGACGGCACCCCCTGCGACGGCCAGGCGCTGCTGTTCTGCATGCGGGAGTTCCTCAAGTCAGGCCTCACGAACTTCGCCTTCGCCGGCTACATGGACCTGAGCAACCCCAACGCCGCGGTCACCCAGAGCGGGCCGCGCAGCATCACGATGCACATGCTGAAGCCGTGGGTCCCCTTCGCCTACTGGCTGGCCGGCTACATCGGCGGCCAGTGCGCCTACATGTTCTCGCCGAAGGCGTACCTCGCGAGCGAGTCCAACTTCAACACCCACCCCGTCGGCACCGGACCCTTCGTCTACAAGGACTGGCAGCCCGGCAACTTCTTCACGCTCACGAAGAACCCGCACTACTGGCGCAAGGACCGCTGGGGCCAGCAACTGCCCTACCTCGACAGCTGGACCTTCCGGCCGCAGCCGAATGTCTCGACCCGCTACAGCTACCTCGAGACGGGGACGATCCAGATGATGCACACCGACGACGACCCGACCATCCTCGAGATCGGCGCCAACAAGAGCCTCAGCGCCCTCGGTGACAACGAGCTGTCGGTCGGCGAGCCGGACATCGACTTCGCCATGATCAACTGCGCCGATCCCGTGCTGAAGGACATCCGGCTCCGCCAGGCGCTCGCCTACGGCACCAACCAGAAGGAGTACCTCCAGGTCATCGGGCGCAACATCGCCAAGCCGACGAACGGTGTCTTCCCGCCTCCGAGCCCGTACGCCTCCGACACCGGCTACCCGACCTACGACCCGAAGAAGGCGAAGTCGCTCGTCAAGTCCTGGATGGCCGACCACGGCGGCAAGGCGCCGTCGATCCAGTACACGACGACCGCCAGCAACACCTCGGTCACCGACGCCTCGATCATCCAGCAGATGTGGCAGAGCGTCGGCTTCCAGGTGAAGGTCGCCACCGTCCAGCAGGCACAGCTCATCACCGACGCCCTCGGGGGCCAGTACCAGATCTTCTCCTGGCGGCAGTTCGCCAGCGTCAACCCCGACCTCAACTACATCTTCTGGGCCAAGTCAGGCGGCCCGATCAACTTCGCCCGCAACTACGACGACAAGATCCAGGCCGCCCTCGACCGGGCCCGCCAGTCCTCGGACCCGGGTGTCCAAAAGAGCGCCTACGAGGAGGTCGACAACCGGCTGGCGGTCGACCTCCCCTACATCTACTTCGCCCGCGACGTCTGGTACGTCGCCGCCCAGAAGAAGGTGATGAACTGGAACAACCCGAGCTCACCGGCGGGCCAGCGGGGCCTCACGATGCTCTCGGGCATCGTCTGGCCGACCGAGGTGTGGCTCGACCGGTGACGCGCCGCCCTCCGGCCGGGGCGGCTCGCCGGCAGGTCGGTTGCGCCTCGCCCGGAGGAGGGGACGTGGCGAGGACCTACGACCGGCGGACCGTGCTGAGGCGCGGCGCCGGGGGCGGGCTCGCCCTGGCGGCGGTCGCGGGCGGGGGCAGCCTGCTCGCCGCCTGCAGCTCGGCGGCCTCGGGCAGAGGCGCGACGACGACCTCGCTCGGCCCCTCCGGTGTGACCGACCACCGGCGGCCGCGCCGGGGCGGCACCGTCACGATCGGGACCTGGAGCGAGGTGAACGGGCTCTCCCCGCCGACGGCCCGCTGGGACGCGACCGGCTATCTGTACGGCAACGCCCTGTTCGACACCCTGGTCCAGATCGGTGCGGACGGGAGGCCCCATCCCTACCTCGCCAAGTCCTTCGCGCCGAGTCCCGACCTCAGCGTCTGGACCTTCGAGCTGCGACCCGGCGTCGAGTTCCACAACGGAGAGGCCTGCGACGCCGCCGCCGTCGTGAACAGCCTGGAAGCGGTGCGCAGCGGCCTCGTCACGAGCGCCACCCTGAAGCCCGTCGAGAGGATCGAGGCCGTCGGCCCGATGACCGTCCGGATCACCCTCAGCCAGCCCTGGGCCGCCTTCCCGAGCTATCTCGCCGGCCAGATCGGCTACATCTGCGCGCCGGCCATGCTCCGCTCGGCCGACGAGGGCGCCCTCCACCCCATCGGCACCGGGCCGTTCCTGTTCGAGCAGTGGGTGCCGAACACCGAGCTGACGACCAAGGCGAACCCGCACTACTGGCAGCCCGGGTACCCCTACCTCGACGCCCTGTACTTCAAGCCGATCCCCGACAACGCCGAGCGGGAGGACGCCCTCGTCTCGGGGACCATCGACCTCATGCACTGCCAGGCGCCCCAGAACATCAAGCCC
>JAKACF010000107.1 GCA_021821585.1 Actinomycetes bacterium | reverse complement strand
ACGCCGGGGAGATCCGCCACGCACCGACCCGCGAGCTGATCGAAGGAGCCCGCTCATGACCGGCAGCATCCTCACCCTCCTCACCATCTTCGTGCTCTCGGTCTTCGTCGGCTTCGAGGTCATCTCCAAGGTGCCGAGCATCCTCCACACGCCGCTCATGTCGGGGACCAACGCCGTCCACGGCGTCGTCCTCGTCGGCGCCATCATCGTCCTCGGCACCGGCCACGGCGCCCTCGAGCTCACCCTCGGTTTCATCGCCGTCATCCTCGCCACGGTGAACGTCGTCGGCGGCTTCGTCGTCACCGACCGGATGCTCGAGATGTTCAAGGGTCGCGAGCCGAAGCGGGCGCCTGCCCCCGAGACCACGAGCGCCCCGGCGCCGGCGGTCGAGCAGGAGGGGGTGGGCACGCCGTCATGAGCATCGGCAGCGGCATCTACGTCGCCTACCTGTTCGCGGCCATCTGCTTCATCCTCGCCCTGAAGGGGCTGTCGGGGCCGAAGACGGCCCGCAACGGCAACCTCCTCGGGGCGGCCGGCATGCTCGTCGCCGTCGCCTTCACCTTCGCCACGCCGGGGCTCACCCACTTCCCGCTCATCTTCGCCGCCATGGCGGTCGGGATCGTCATCGGCCTCCCGGCGGCCCGGCTCGTGAAGATGACCGCCATGCCGCAGATGGTGGCCGCCTTCAACGGCGTCGGTGGCGGGGCGGCCGCCCTCATCTCGCTGGCGGAGTTCAACAAGGCCGACCCCCACCTGCTCGCCGTCTACGAGGTGGTGGAGGTGCTCTTCGGCGTCATCGTCGGCTGCGTCTCCTTCTCGGGCTCGGTGATCGCCTTCGCCAAGCTGCAGGAGCTGATGACGGGGCGGCCGATCACCTACCCGGGCCAGCAGGTGCTGAACGCCGTCATCGGCGGCGGCATCGTCGGCCTCGCCATCGCGGCCTGCGTCTCGCCCGAGAACTGGCTCGTCGCCGTCATCGGCATCCTGGCGCTCGCCTTCGGCATCGCCTTCGTGCTCCCCATCGGAGGGGCGGACGTCCCGGTCCTCATCTCGCTGCTCAACTCCTTCACCGGCCTCGCCGTCGCCGCCAGCGGCTTCGTCCTCCACTCGATGCTGCTCGTCGTGGCGGGCACCCTCGTCGGCGCCTCGGGCACGCTCCTCACCCGGATGATGAGCAGCGCCATGGGCCGGTCGCTGCCGAACATCCTCTTCTCGGCCTTCGGCTCGGTGATCACGGCCGGCAGCACCGAGGCGGCCGGCGGCGAGCGCACCGTCAAGTCGGCGAGCGCCGAAGACCTCGCCGTCCTGCTCGCCTACTCCCAGAAGGTGGTGATCGTCCCGGGGTACGGCCTGGCGGTGGCCCAGGCCCAGCACGTCGCCCGGGAGCTGGCCGAGCTCCTCGAGGCCCGGGGGGTCGAGGTGAGCTACGCCATCCACCCCGTCGCCGGCCGGATGCCGGGCCACATGAACGTCCTCCTCGCCGAGGCGAACGTCCCCTACGACCAGTTGAAGGAGATGGACGAGGCGAACGCCGGCTTCCAGACGGCCGACGTCGCCCTCGTGGTCGGCGCCAACGACGTCGTCAACCCGGCCGCCAAGAACTCGCCCGGCAGCCCCATCTACGGGATGCCGATCCTCAACGTCGACGAGGCGAAGAACGTCGTCTTCCTGAAGCGCTCGATGCGCCCCGGCTTCGCCGGCATCGACAACGAGCTCCTCTTCGACCCGAAGACGACCCTCCTCTTCGGGGACGCGAAGGACTCCCTCACCAAGCTCGTCGCCGCCGTCAAAGCGCTCTGACGGCGCTCGTCCCCCGGCCGGAGTCCCCCTCCAGGCGGGCGAAGACGAGCAGGCCCTGGGAGGTCGGGCGCGTCGAGACGACGACGACCTCCACGCCCGGGCTCCCGATCAGCTCGGCGGCGTCGTTCACGACGACCATGTCGCCGTCGGGCAGGTAGCCGACGGCCTGGCCGTGCTGGCGTCCCCGCTTCACGAGGTCGACCGAGAGCCGCTCGCCCGGCAGGTGGTCGGGGGCGAGATCAGCGATGAGGCCGCGCAGGTCGACGATCGGCACGCCGACGTTCTCCTGCTGGCGGGCCACCTCGCCCGAGCAGGTGAAGAGCCGGACCCCGAGGCGCGAGGCGAGCTGGAGCACCTTCTCCTCGGTCATCGCCGCCTGGGGGAAGTCGCCCGGCGCCACGGTGACGGTGATCCCGGCGTCCCGGGCCGCCTCGATCGCCTCGAGCCCGCGGCGCGCCCGCCGGGAGGCGACCGGGTCCGGGCTCTCGCTCAGGGCGCTCAGCTCGTCAGCGACCGGCTCGGGGACGAGGATCTCCCTGCCGAGCAGCCCGGTCGTGGCGAGCACGAGGAAGGCCCGGTCCATCACCGCCGAGGTGTCGACGAGGACGGCGCCTTCGGGGGCCGCCTGGATCGGGTCGAGCTTGCGCATGATGCGGGCCGCCTCGGCGAGGCGCCGCCCGTTGGTCCGGCCGATCCTGAAGCCGAGAGCGGCCACCGCCCAGGCGACGGCGGCGGCGATCGGGTAGTCGTAGTCGTGGCGGACGAAGATGAACAGCGGGAGGCAGCAGACGACCCCGACGAGGAAGCCGAGGGCTCCGAGGAACGAGCCGGCGAGCAGCTCGAGCGCCGGGACGTCGAGCAGCGACCGGTCGGCTTCCCGGACCCCCCGGACGAGGAGCCGGCCGGTGATCCCGCCCGCCACGTAGCCGACGAGGACGCCGATCACCGCACCGACGACGCGGCCGGTCGGCCCCGGCCCGCCGGCCGCCAGGCCGACGAGGGCACCCACGAGCACGACGAAGAGCCGCAGGATCTCGACGAAGACCACCACGAGAGCCTAGTGAACGGGGCGCCCGGTGGCGGGGCAGCGGCTCCACTACGCTGCGCCATCCGTGGATGCGCAGCGGCCAACCGCCCCGGCGCGCGCCCTTCACCTCGCCCTTCTCGCCCTGATCCTCGCCGGCTGCGGCCTCGTCGGGGCGGGCGGCGGGGGCACGAGCGCCCCACCGCCTCCGACGAGCCCGTACTCCCGCTTCGCGACGGCCGAGCAGGCGGCCTACGCCGCCGCCGTGCGCCACGTCGGCGTCACCCTGCCGACACGGCCCGGTGCGCCCGCACCGGGGCTGCCGCCGGGGGCCTTCGGCCCGGGCGTCGGCTCGCATCTCGTGCTCGGCTTCCTCCCGAGCTGGGAGCTGGCGAGCACCTCGACCGTCGACTACCGCGCCCTCTCGGAGATCGGGTACTACGCCCTCCAGGTCGAGGCGAAGGGGACCCTGCTGCACTCGGGCCAGGGCTGGGAGTCGCTCGTCAACGGCTCGGTGGCGCCCCTCGTGGCCGACGCCCACGCGAACGGGGTGCGGGCGCTGCTCACCTTGTACTCGGGCACCCAGTCGACGCTCGCCTCGCTGGCGGCCGACCCGGCCTCGGGGCGGGCCCTCGCCGACCGGGTGGCGCCACTGCTCGCCAGCCACTCCTTCGACGGGGTCGACCTCGACCTCGAGGGCCGCCTCGCCTCGGCGCGCCAGGGCTTCACCGCCTTCGTCGCCGCCTTCTCCTCCCGGCTCCGCCAGATCGACCCCAGCTGGACGATCGTTCTCAACACCTTCCCCCAGGCCGCCGTCGACCCGGAGAGCTTCTTCGACGTGAAGGCGCTCGCGCCTCTCGTCGACCAGCTCTTCGTGATGGCCTACGACATGGGGGATCCGGCCGTGCCCGGCCCGACCGCCCCCCTCGTCGGCGCCGAGCTCTCCGACGCCAGCTCGCTCGCGAGCTACCTGAGCGAGGTGCCGGCTCGAAAGATCATCCTCGGCGTCCCCTTCTACGGCTACGACTTCACCTCGTCGAGCTCGACGCTGCCGGCGGTCACCGTCGGCTCGCCGTACGCCGTCACCTACGACGCCGTCGCCGCCACGCACCGCCTCGCACACTGGGACCCTGTCACGGACACGGCCTACCTCTCGTTCCGCCGCGGGACCCACTGGCACCTCACCTTCTTCGACGACCCGCTGTCGATCGCCCTGAAGGTGGCGCTCGCCTCGGCCTTCCACGTCGCCGGCGTCGGCGCCTGGGAGCTCGGCATGGTGAGCCAGGAGCAACAGATGGCCTCGACCCTGGACGGGGGGTCGAGGCCGCTCCGCCTGCCGCTCGCCTCCCAGCCCTGATCGGCGAGCCGACCTGCGGCGGAAGGGCTATCATCTGCAGCAGTCGCGCGGACAGTGTTCGCGCGGCCTCGGAGAGAGGTGGATCACCGGTGCTGGCGGCCGGGGCACGGGGGGCAGGTGCCAACAGACGCGATGCGGATCGCGATCCCGGAGTTCGAGCTCGTCGAAGAGCTCGGCCGGGGGGCGACGACGGCGGTGTACCGCGCGCTGCGGGACGGGCGCGAGTACGCCGTCAAGCTGAAGGAGCTGACGGGGCCGGACGATCCGGCGCGCATCACGTTCCGCCGCGAGGCGGCGATCCTCGCCGCCCTCCGCCACCCCTGCCTCGGCAAGGTGTACGAGGTCGGCGACGACGGCGAGGTCGCCTGGCTCGTCATGGAGCTCATCGGCGGACGCACGCTCGCCGAGCTGCTCGGCTCCGGGACGCCGATCCCCGAGGAGCAGGCCGTCGCCATCGCGACCGACGTCGCCTCGGCCCTCGACTCGGCCCACCGGGTGGGCCTCGTCCACCGCGACGTGGCGCCCCGCAACGTGGTCATCCGCCAGGACGGCCGGGCCGTCCTCATCGACTTCGGGCTCGCCACCCCGACCGGGACCCGCCAGCCGGACGACTCGGTCATCGGCACCGTCCTCTACAGCGCCCCCGAGCAGACGGGCATGGTGCACCGGCCCGTCGACCGCCGCTCGGACCTCTACTCGCTCGGCGCCGTCCTGTTCGAGTGCCTGACGGGACGGCCGCCCTTCCGGGCGGTCGACGTCGGCGAGGTCGTCCGCCTGCACGCCGTCGCCCCGCTCCCCGACCTTCGCTCGCTGCGCCCGGACGCCACGCCGGAGGTCGGTCGGATCGTCGCCCGGCTGCTCGCCAAGGACCCGGACGACCGCTACCAGGACGCCGCCTCTCTCCTCGCCGACCTCGAGGCGCTGAAGCGGGGGACGCTGTCGGCCGACGCCCCGCTCGGGCAGTCGACCGGTGGCGAGCTCGGCTTCGCCGACCGCGCCCTCGTCGGGCGGGACCAGGAGCTCGAGGCGCTCGCCGGCCTGCTCGCCGACACCCGCTCGACGGGCGCCGGCGCCGCCGTCCTCGTCGAGTCGGAGGCGGGAGCCGGACGGACGCGTCTCGTCGAGGAGCTGACGAGGGCGGCGCGCGCCGGGCAGATGGCCGTCCTCGAGGCCCACGTCAGCCCCGGCCAGCTCGGGCCGCTCCGGGCGCTCGCCCAGGCGCTCGGCCGCTTCTTCTCCGAGCTCGAGACGGGCGACCCCGCCGAGCTCGAGCGCCTGCGCACCGAGCTGCACCTCTCCGAGGCCCGGGCGGCCGAGTCGCTCGTCGGCCTCTCGCCCGAGCTCGACCGCTTCCTCCTCTCCAGGGCCGAGGGCGCGGAGGCGGGCTGGCACGAGTTCGCCGTCATCGAGGCGGCCCACCTCCTGCTCGCCCTCGCCGCCGCCCGCCCGGGCGGGACCCTCATCGTCATCGACGGCGCCCACCTCGCCGACGACGCCACCCACCGGGTGCTCGCCTACCTCGCTCCCGAGCTCGCCCGCCTGCCGGTCCTGCTCGTCATGACGGCGCGCAACGACAGGGCGAGCCGGCCCGCGCTCGGGCGCCTCCTCGGCGAGCTCGGGGACCATCTCCGCCGCCGCATCGAGCTCTCCCGGCTCTCCGACGACCAGATCGGGCTCATCCTCCGGCGCCAGCTCGGCGGCGACGCCCTCGACGAGGGGCTGGCGTCCGAGATCACGATCCGGGCGAACGGCAACCCGGCGGCCGCCATCGAGTACCTGCGCTCGGCCCTCGACGCCGGGGTGCTGCGCCCGAGCTGGGGCACCTTCTCGGTCGACGCCGACGCCCTCGCCAGCCTCGACCTGCCGACCGACGTCCTCGAGCTCGCCCTCCGGCGCCTCGAGACGCTCCGGCCGTCCACGCGCTGGCTCGTCACCGAGGCCGCAGTCATCGGGTCGAGCTTCTCCCCCGAGCTGCTCGCCGAGGTGACCGCCTGGACGCTCGAGGACGTCCACCTCGCCCTCGGAGAGGCCGAGCAGGCCCGCGTCATCGAGTCCCAGGGTGCCGACCGCTACGGCTTCGTCCACGAGGGCGTCCGGGAGCGGCTGCTCGCCGGACTCGACGGAGCCGCCGCACGCCGGGCCCACGAGCTGCTCGCCAAGGCGCTCGAGCAGAGCGGCGACGGCCGCCCCGAGGTCGTCTACGAGATCGCCCGCCACTACAGCCTCGGCCAGGTGGAAGACGACCCCGCCCGTGCCTTCGGGGCGAACTACCGGGCCGGCAAGCTGGCGCTCGCCGCCCAGGCGGACGAGGACGCCCTCTCGTTCTTCTCGATGGCGGACCGCCTGGCGACGGCGCACGGCCTCGGCCGCAGCGGCGCCTTCCACGCCGACTACGGGACGGCCCTGTTCCGCTCGGGCGACGACGTCGCCGCCCTCGAGCGCTACGAGCTGGCGCTGACCCTCGAGTCCGAGCAGGAGGCCCGAGCCTTCGTGCACGAGCTGATCGCCCGGGTGTACTTCGCCGAGGGCGACGGGGCGAGCTGCCTCGAGCAGGCCAAGGCCGCCCTCAAGGCGATCGGCCGGCCGCTCCCGCGAAGCGGTCTCGTGCTCTGGATCACCTCCTTCCTGCGCTCCCTCGGCGCCCTCGTCACGGGCATCACGCGGATCGGCTTCGGCTCCGCCCGTCCCGGGCGCCGCGAGCGCCTCCGCCTCGAGTGCCGCCTGCTCGAGCTGGCGGGCTTCGCCGCGAACCAGGAGCACCACGTCGGAACCGAGATGGCCGTCGCCCTGCGGGCGACGCTGCCGGCGAACCGCCTCGGGCGCTCGCGGGAGTACGTCGCCGCCTACTCGGTGATCGGCTCCCTGTTCGCCCAGAACCGCCTCGTGACGGCCGCCCGCGTCGTCGCCCGCCACGTCCGCAAGGTGGCGGAGGCCTCGGGCGACCCCTACGCCCGGGCGCACGCCCGGCTCATCGAGGGCATGAGCCTCGAGTACCAGGGGGACCCGGTCCGCTCCGAGCAGCTGCTCGCCGAGACGCTGCGCCAGGAGTCCCGCTGGCTGTCAGCCGGCGAGGTGGCCACCGGGGTCCTCCAGCTCTGCCTCGGCCTGGCGCTGCGGGGGCGGCTGCTCGACGAGGTCTCCTGGCTCGACGAGGGCCAGTGGCACACCCGTCCCCAGCCCGGCGCGACGGCCCCCCAGCACGTCCGCCCCCTCGACTTCGTCGGGATCTCGCTCGCCGGCTACCTCGACCAGCCGACCTCCGGCCTCGAGCAGATCCGCCAGGTGAGCGAGCGGGCGGAGAAGGCCCGCCAGACGCGGGTCATGCAGGCGGGCCTCCAGCTCGCCCTCGCCAACTTCCACTTCGGGCTGAACGAGCTCGGCGAGCCCTTCGAGGAGGCGGTGACCGGCTTCCGCAGCGCCAAGCTCCGGCCGTGGAGCTGCCCGTACGGCTTCTCGGCCTTCTGGATCGTCCAGGCCTTCGCCCGCATCGCCCAGCTCACCGCCGCCGAGCCGCCGACGAGGCGCCACCGCCGCCGGGCGCGGCGGGCCGTCGCCGAGCTGCGGATCGCGGCCCGCACGCCGCTGCTGCGGGCCTACCACGGGACCGCCAAGACCGCCTACCTCGCCGTGACCGGCCACCACCGGCGGGCGCTGCGCCTGTCCAACCGCACCGGCCGCCTGCTGCTCGGACAGGACGCCCCCGGGATCGAGGTCGCCCTGGCGAGCGCCCGGGCGAGGGCGCTCGCCGGTGTCGGCTACGAGCAGGAGGCGCTGCGCGGGGCCGTCACGGCCGCCCGCCTCGCAGAGGACCTCGGCCTCTCGGCCTACGTCCGCTGGATCCAGCCGCCCCTTCCCGAGGAGCGGTCCGCCCGGCGCCACGTCACCCAGAGCGCCAACTCCGGCGCCCTCGCCCACAGCGCGGCCGGGCCGCTCCTCGAGGCCGCCCCGCCCGGGCCCGGCAACCTGCGGGGGGCGAGTCGGGCCGCCCGCCAGCTCGAGGCGCTCCTGCAGGTCGGGGCCGCGGCAGCCAAGGTCCTCGACCCCGAGGAGCTGATCCGGCTCGCACTCGACGAGACGGTGCGGATCCTGAACGCCGAGCGGGCCCTGCTCTTCCTCACCGACGAGGAGAGCGGAGCGGTCCTCCCCCACATCGGGCGGGACGCCAACGGCGCCGACCTCGAGGAGGTGAGCGGATACTCCTCGACCATCGTCGACAAGGTGGCCGCCAGCCGGGAGCCCCTCGTGCTCACCGGCACCGAGCAGGGCGCCGCCCTCGGCTCGGAGTCGGCCGTCACCCACGGCCTCCGCTCGATCCTCGTGGCCCCCCTCGTCATGGAAGAGCGCCTCCTCGGCGTCGTCTACCTCGACAGCCGGCTCGCCAAGGGCATCTTCACCCACGAGGACGTCGACATCCTGTCGGCCATCACGAGCCACGTCGCCTTCGCCCTCGAGACGGCCCGGCTGGCCGAGATGGAGCTGTCGGTCGCCTCCGAGCGGCGCCAGCGGGAGGTGGCCGAGCTGCTGCGGGACTCGATGCGGACCCTCGGCCAGAGCCTCGAGCCCCGCGCCGTGCTCTCGACGACCCTTCAGACCGCCATCGGGGCGCTGGCCGCCGACGGCGGGGCCATCCTGCTCGCCGACGGCGAGCGGCTCGAGGTGGCGGCCGCGGCGGGGGCGGGCGTCACCATGCCGCCCGAGGGCTTCGACATCGCCCGCAGCGACCAGCCCGAGATCGCCGAGGCCCTCAGGTCGCGGAGCCCGCTGTCGGTCGGGTCCGTCTTCTCCGACCGCAGCTCTCCGCTGTTCGGGCTGCTCGGGCGGTCCGGCTCCTTCGTGGTCGCCCCGCTCGTCGTCCGCGAGGAGGCCATCGGCGCGCTCGTCGTCGTCGCCACGCGCACGGGCGCCTTCGGGGACACCCAGACCAAGATCGCGGCGGCCCTTGCCGGCCAGGGCGTGGTCGCCTACGAGAACGCCCAGCTCTTCTCCAAGGTGCAGACGCTCGCCCAGCGCGACGAGCTGTCGGGCGTCGCCAACCGCCGGCACTTCTTC
>JAKACF010000106.1 GCA_021821585.1 Actinomycetes bacterium | reverse complement strand
GGGCTCGAGCATGTCGTAGAGGGCGTCGTAGAGCGGCCGCAGGTAGGGGTCCACCTTCGCCATCAGGTCGCCGGGGAGGAAGCCGAGGCGCTCGCCCGCCTCGACGGCCGGGCGGGTGAGGATGATCCGGTTGACCTCCTTGGCCTGCAGGGCCTGGACCGCCAGGGCGACGGCGAGGTACGACTTGCCCGTCCCGGCCGGGCCGATCCCGAAGGTGAGGACGTTGCCGGCGATGGCGTCCGCGTAGCGCTTCTGGCCGGCCGTCTTCGGGTGCACCCGCCGCCCGCGGGCGGAGCGGGCGACCTCGGCGGAGAGCACCTCGGAGGGGCGGAGGTCCTCCTTCACCATCTCGATCGACCGGCCGAGGTTGGCGTGGTCGATGCCGTGCCCGCGCTCCAGCAGGGCGACCAGCTCCTCGAAGAGCTTGCCGACCCGCTCGGCGTCCGGCCCGGTCACCGTGATCTCGTTGCCGCGGACGTGGATGCTCGTGCCCTCGAACGCCTTCTCGACGACCCGCAGCAGCTCGTCCTGCTGGCCGAGCAGGCCGATCATGAGATGGTTGCCGGGGACGAGGATCTTGACCTGGGTGTCGGGCACGTTGATCACCCGCAGGCTACCGGCGGGACGCTCGCTCGTCGTCAACCCGGCGGCCAGCCCATCGGCCGGCCCCCGAGGACGTGCAGGTGCAGGTGGGGGACGGAGTTCCCCGAGTCCTCGCCGACGTTGAACACGAGCCGGTAGCCGCCCTCGAGGCCCTCCGAATCGGCGATCTTCCTCGCCATGACGAGCATCTCGGCGAGCACGCCGGCGTGCTCGGGCCCGACGGCGGCGGCGTCGGTGACGTGCTCGCGCGGCACGACGAGGACGTGGGTGGGGGCGCCGGGGTTGATGTCGTGGAAGGCGTAGGTGCGCTCGCTCGACGCCGCCTCGGTCGAGGGGAGCTCGCCGGCGACGATCCGGCAGAAGAGGCAGTCGGGATCAGGGGAGGGCATCTCAGGCGTCGGTGCGGCTCGTCAGGGGGTAGAGGTGCTCGAGGCTTCCCGGCACGATCCTCGCCCGATCGAGGAAGGCGACGACGTCCCCCTCCTTCAGCCGGATGACGCGCCCGAACTTGTAGGCGGGGAGCTCACCCTCGTCGATCATCCGGTAGAGGGTCCGGGTGTTGACGCCGAGGTACTTGGCCGCCTCGAGGGTGCTCATCCACCGAATCGGTTCCGGCATCACGGTCAGTATAGCGGCCTCTCCTGAGATCTCACGTGATCTCGTTCACGGGCTTCAGCCGGTAGGCCACCTCGTTGGCGAGCATCCTCCCGCGGAGCGTGAGGACGAGGCGGCCTGCCTCGCCCTCCTCGAGGAGACCCTCGAGGGCCTCGTCCTCGCCGAGGGGGAGGCTGCCGGCAGGGACGCCGGCCCGGGTGCGCAGCGACAGCTCGAGCGACTCGGCCGACCGCTCGCCCGGCGTCAGCTGCTCGCTGGCGGCGACCGGCGAGCGCCCGGCGGAGACGGCGCTCATGTAGCGCTCGGGCGTGCGGAGGTTCCACCAGCGAAGGCCCCCCCGGTGACCGTGGGCGGCCGCCCCGATGGCGAGGTAGTCCCCGCCCGCCCAGTAGTTCAGGTTGTGCCGGCTCTCGTGGCCGGGACGGGCCCAGTTCGAGATCTCGTACCACGACAGCCCGGCGGCCCCGAGGATCCGGTCGGCGAGCTCGTAGCGGCCGGCCTGGACGTCGTCGTCGGGGTGGCGGGAGCGGTCGCGCCACAGCGGCGTCCCCGGCTCGACGGTGAGGGCGTAGGCGCTCACGTGCGAGGGAGCCGGATCGAGGGCGAGCACGCCCTCGAGGGTGGACACCCAGCTCGCATCGGTCTCACCGGCACCGCCGTAGATGAGGTCGACGCTGTAGGAGCCGATGCCCGCCGCCCCGATCGCCCGCACCGCGGCCGGCACGGCGGCGGCGTCGTGGCGCCGGCCGAGGCCGGCGAGGACGGCGGGGTCGAGGGACTGCACCCCGAGGGAGATCCTCGTCACCCCGGCTCTGGCGGCGGCCTCGGCCAAGGCGGGCGTGACGTCCTCGGGATTGGCCTCGAGGGTGACCTCTGCCCCCGGCGCCGTCTCGACCGCCGCGATCAGGCGCTCGAGATCGGCGAGGTCGAGCTGGGAGGGCGTCCCGCCCCCGAGGTAGAGCGTCCCCGCCGGCTCACCGGCCGCCGCCTGCTCGAGGCGGACGTGCCCAATGCAGGCGTCGACGTAGGCCGAGCGCAGCCCGTGGCGGTCGGTCCAGGTCGCGAAGGCGCAGTAGTCGCAGCGACTGGCGCAGAACGGGACGTGGACGTAGACAGGAAGGCTCAGGCGCTCTTGCCGTTGGCGTGCACCATCGGCAGCAGCAAGCCCAGCTCGTCGAACCGGCTGATGAGGGCGTCCACGTTGCGTCCGAACATCGACGCCATCACGCGGAGGTCGTCCTCCCGGATCGTGAGGACCTTGCCGTTGAAGTCCTGCCGCTGCACCTGCACCGAGGCGAGGAAGTGGCGCAGCAGATCGCGCTCGGGCCCCCTCGCCTCGTTCAGCCGCACGAGGTCGATCGTGATCTTGCGGTTGGGACGCGACCCGTTGGCCGGCCGTCCCGCTCCGAGCTGCGAGGCCCGGTTGAGCGGGTTCGAGCTGTCGCTCGGGAGCAGCTGGTCGACCGGGACGTCGTAGATCTGCGCCAGGCGCTGGAGCCGGGGCACCGAGATGGTCCGTTCCCCCCGCTCGTAGGCGCCGAGCACGGACGCCTTGAACTCCTCCCCCGAGGCCTTCTCGACCGCCTGCAGGGAGAGCCGCTTCTGACGACGGACTGCGCGCAGGCGGGAGCCGACCGCCTGGGCATACCGGGCCGCTGCCTCGTCCTCCAAGATGCCCTGCTGTGCCATTGCCGCTACTCCATCCGGCCTGCTCCCACCCCCGTTGCCCCCCTGACGTCGGACGGGAGGCTGGCGCCTCGGGTACGACGGCCCGGCTCCGGTGTGCAGCACGCTCACTGTCGGTGCTTAACCGCTTACCGCCTCCATTACACCACGAATCGCAGCAGATTTCACACGCTGAGTGGCCTAGGCGCCCACGCTCAGTGGTCATCGGTCCTCACCAGACCCCGGCGCAGGGCTGTGAGCAGCACTCCCGCGGCCACGGCAGCGGTCTCCACACGCAGGACATGGTCACTCAACGTGACGGTCCGCACACCTTGGGCGGCGGCAGCGTCAAGCTCCGCTGTCGTCCAGCCACCCTCCGGGCCGACGAGGGCGAGCGGGGCGGCGATCGACGGCGCCCCGCCGCCCGGCTCGGCGATGCAGGCCTGTCCCCCCTCGGCGGCGAGCAGGTCGGCGAACGCCGTGGTCGGGGCGAGCTCGGGGAGGTGGACGAGGCGCGCCTGCATGGCGGCCTCGCGGATGATGCGGGCCAGGCGTTGGGTGCGCCGCCCGCCCTCGTCGTCGGGCCGGACCACCGTCCTCGCGCAGACGAGCGGGACGATGCGGTCGACCCCGAGCTCGGCGAGCTTGGCGGCCGCCCACTCCGAGCGCTCCCCCTTGGCGAGCGAGAAGGCGACCGTGAGGCGCGGGGCCGGGGCGGGCTCCCGGGTGACAGGCCCGTCCACCTCGAGGACGACGGCACGCCGGCCTGACGGCCGGGCCGTGCAGGGCCGCCACCCTCCCCGGCCGTCGCTCGCCACGACGACCTCGCCGGGGCGCAGCCGCCGCACCCCGGCCAGGTGGTGCTCGTCCTCGGAGGAGAGGGCGGGCGCCTCGAGGTCCTCGACGTAGACGAGGGCGGTCGCCCGCCGCCGTTCGGAGGCCCCGTCCCGCCCGGTCAGTGGAAGCTCGAGCGCAGCTTCGAGAACAGCCCGCTGTCGGGCGGCGAGACGGCGTCGCCGCGCACCTCCGCCAGCCGGCGGAGCAGCTCCTCCTCCTCCTTGGAGAGCTTGGAGGGCGTCTCGACCTGGACGGTGACGAGCAGGTCGCCGCGATGGCGGCTGCGCAGCCTCGGCACACCCTGGCCGCCGACCCGCAGCACCGCCCCCGACTGCACCCCTGCGGGGATGACGACCTCGCAGGGACCCTCGAGGGAGGGTACCTCGACGGTCGTGCCGAGGGCGGCCTGGGCGAAGGAGACCCGGGCGGTGGCGAGCAGGTCGGTCCCGGAGCGCTCGAGCCCGGGCTCGGCCGCCACCCGGAGGTGGACGTAGAGGTCGCCGGGGATGCCGCCGCGGACGGCGGCCGGGCCGGCGCCGGAGATCCGGAGCGTGGCGCCGTCGTCGACTCCGGCGGGCACCTCGACGGTGAGGGAGCGCTCCCGCGTCCGCCGGCCCTCTCCACGGCACTCCGGGCAGGGCGTGGCGATGACCTCGCCGAGCCCCTGGCAGCGCGGGCAGGGCGAGGTGGTGACCATCTGGCCGAGGAAGGACTGGCGGACCCGCTGGACCTGGCCCGCTCCCCGGCACTCCGGGCAGGTCGTGGGCGAGGTGCCCGCCCGGGCGCCGCTCGACCCGCAGGCCTCGCAGGCGACCGGGAGGGTGACGGTGAGCTCGTGCTCGCAGCCGAAGGCGGCCTCCGACAGGCTGAGGTCGAGGAAGACCTCGGCGTCCGATCCCCGTCGCGCCCCGGGGCGGCCCCCGCCGAAGCCGCCGGGCTGGCCCCCGAAGAACGTCTCGAAGAGGTCGCCCAGGTTGACGCCGAACCCGAACGGGTCGCCGGCGCCCCCGGCGCCCCCGGCTCCGGTCCCCCGGACGGCGTCGGGGCCGAACATGTCGTAGCGCTGGCGCCGCTCGGGATCCCTCAGGGTCTCGTAGGCGATGGTGACCTGCTTGAAGCGCTCCTCGGCGGCCGCATCCCCCGGGTTGGCGTCGGGGTGCAGCTCGCGCGCCAGCCTGCGGTAGGCGCGCTTCAGCTCGTCGTCGGTCGCGTCGCGACCGACGCCGAGCAGCTCGTAGTAGTCGGTTGCCACGGTCATCCGGCTCGTTTCCAGCTCACATCGGCCACCCGCCGCGTCGTGTGCCTCAACCCCGCTCCAGCTCGCGGGAGAGGCGCTGGCCGACGACGGCGACGGCCGCCAGCGCCTGCGGGTAGTCCATTCGCGTCGGTCCGAGGATACCGATCGTGCCGCCCGCCTCGCCCTCGCCGCCGAAGGGTGCGACGACGAGCGAGCACTCCGCCAGGGGCGCCACGCCGTGCTCGGAGCCGATCGAGACGCTCTGTCCCTTGAGGAGCACGTCGTGAAGCAGGCTCACCACGACGAAGGACTGCTCGAGGATCGACATGACGGCCCGCACCTGCTCGACCGCCTCGAAGTGCTCGATCATCCGGGCGGCACCGCCGACGAAGACCTGCTCGGGGACGTGCTCGGGACGGTCCTGACTGCCGAGGCTCCGGCGGGCCAGCTCGACGAGGGCGTCGACCTCGGGCCGGCCGCTCGGAGGCAGGACGACCTCGCCGGCGAGCTGGCCGGTTGAGCGGTTGGCGAAGTGCTCGTCGAGGTAGTTGCTGGCGGCCCGCAGGTCGGTGTCGGGCACCTCCTCCTCGATCATCACCTGGTGCCGGTCGATGGTGCCGTTGGAGAGGACGATCACGAGGAGGGCCATCTTCGCCGACAGCCGCGTCAAGATGGCCGAGCGCACGACCAGTTGCTCGTGGCCCGGCGGCACGACGATGGCGGCCGTGTCGGTGAGCTGGGCGAGCAGCCGGCTCGTGTCCGCCAGCATCCGCTCGATCTCGCCGTGGGCCCGCGAGAAGAACTCCTGCACCTGCTCCTGCTGGGACTCGCCGAGGGGGAGGGGAGGGGCGAGGTGGTCGACGTAGAAGCGGTAGCCCTTGTCGGTCGGGACCCTGCCGGCGCTCGTGTGCGGGTGGGTGAGGTAGCCGTCGCGCTCGAGGGCGGCCATGTCGGCCCGGACCGTGGCCGGCGAGACGTCGACGAGCGGGTCGCGGGCCACCTGGGCGGAGCCGACGGGGAGCGACGTCTCGACGTAGTCGGTCACGACGGCCTTCAAGATGGCCGCCTTGCGGTCGTCGAGGGCGGCCTGGGCCGCCTCGGCGCCGTTCGTCGGGGTCTCCTCGCTCGCGCTCACGACGCAGGTAATTTACCGGCCGGCGGCGCTCGTCACCGTGAGCACGGCCACCCGTGGCCCCCTCGCAGGGGAGCGGGCTCAGTCCTCGAGGCGCAGGGCGGAGATGAAGGCCTCCTGGGGCACCTCGACCCGGCCGATGTTCTTCATCCGCTTCTTGCCCTCCTTCTGCTTCTCGAGGAGCTTGCGCTTGCGGGTGATGTCGCCCCCGTAGCACTTGGCGAGCACGTCCTTGCGCTTGGCCTTCACGGTCTCCCGGGCGATGATCCTGCCCCCGATGGCCGCCTGGATCGGGACGTCGAAGAGCTGGCGGGGGATGATCTGGCGGAGCTTGGCCGTCATCTTGCGGCCGTACTCCTGCGACCTCGAGCGGTGGACGATCGAGCTGAAGGCGTCGACGGGGGCGCCGTTCAAGAGGACGTCCACCTTGACGAGGTCCTCGGGGGCGTACGCGGCCGGCTCGTAGTCGAGGCTGGCGTATCCCTTGGTCCGGCTCTTCAGCTGGTCGAAGAAGTCGACCACGACCTCGGCGAGGGGGACGGCGTAGACGAGCTCGACCCGCTCGGGCGAGAGGTACTGCATGCGCTCGAGGGTGCCCCGGCGGGTCTGGCTCAGGTCCATGACCGTGCCGGTGTACTCCGAGGGCGTGATGATCGTGAGGCGGAGCACCGGCTCCTCGATCGACTCGAGGCTCTGCGCCGGCGGCATCGCCGAGGGGTTGTCGACCTCGACCGTGTCGCCGTTGGTGAGGTGGGCGAGGTAGGCGACCGAGGGCGCGGTCGCGATGAGCGACAGGTCGAACTCCCGCTCGAGGCGCTCGCGGGCGATCTCCATGTGCAACAGGCCGAGGAAGCCGCAGCGGAAGCCGAAGCCGAGCGCGGCGGAGGTCTCGGGCTCGAAGGTGATGGAGGCGTCCGAGAGCTGCAGCTTCTCGAGGGCGTCGCGCAGCTCCGGCAGCTCGTCGCCGTCGACGGGGTAGAGCCCGCAGAAGACCATCGGCTTCGGGTCGCGGTAGCCCGCGAGGGGGGCCGGCGCCGGGTTGGCGGCGTCGGTCACCGTCTCGCCGACCTTGGCCTCGGCGACCGACTTGATCCCGGCGATGAGGTAGCCGACCTCGCCCGGGCCGAGCTCGCCGACCGGCTGGTTCCCGGGCGCCCGGATGCCGATCTCCTCCACCTCGTGGGTGGTGTTGGCCTGGTAGAGCCGGATCTTGGCGTTCGTGCGCAGCGTCCCGTCGACGACCCGGACGGCGTTCACGACCCCCCGGTACTGGTCGTAGTGGGAGTCGAAGACGAGCGCCCGCAGCGGCGCCGAGGCGTCGCCGACCGGGGCCGGGATGCGCTCGACGACGGCGTCGAGCAGCTCGGTCACCCCCTCCCCGGTCTTGGCCGAGATGCGGAGGATGCCCTCTGCCGGCAGGCCGAGGACCTGCTCGATCTCCCCGGCGTAGCGGTCCGGGTCGGCGGCCGGCAGGTCGATCTTGTTGAGGGCGGCGACGATCTCGAGGTCGTGCTCGAGGGCGAGGTAGCAGTTGGCGAGCGTCTGGGCCTCGATCCCCTGGGAGGAGTCGACGAGGAGCACGACGCCCTCGCAGGCCGCCAGCGAGCGGCTCACCTCGTAGCCGAAGTCGACGTGCCCGGGGGTGTCGATCAGGTGGAGGACGTGCCCCTTCCAGTTCACCCGGACGTTCTGGGCCTTGATCGTGATGCCCCGCTCCCGCTCGATGTCCATCGAGTCGAGGTACTGCTCCCGCATCTCGCGGGCGTCGACGGCGCCGGTCACCTCGAGGATGCGGTCCGACAGCGTCGACTTGCCGTGGTCGACGTGACTGATGATGGAGAAGTTGCGGATCTTTCCGGTGTCGATCAACAGGTGGCCTCTCGGCTGGGCGCGCTCGCCGGCGGCGGGCGTCGCTCGGTACCACCATGGTGCCACCGGGACGGCCCGGTCCCGGCCGGAGGCGTCTCTGCTAAGGTTTCGGCCACACGGGTGTCGCTCGCGCCAGCAGAGCGCGTCCGAGGACCGACCGAGGAAGACATGGCCAACATCAAGAGTCAGATCAAGCGGAACCGCCAGAACGAGCGCCGTCGCGAGCGCAACAAGGCGGTGCGCTCTGAGCTCAAGACGAGGACCAAGAACGCAGTGCGGGCAGCCGAGAACGGCGCGGACGACGTCGCGGACCGCCTCAGGGAGGCGGTGAGGCGGATCGACAAGGCCGCGGCGAAGGGGGTCATCCACCCGAACCAGGCAGCCCGTCGCAAGTCGCGCCTTGTCCGCCGCATCGCCGGGCTCGTCTCCGAGCACCCGGGCGAGTAGCCGGGAGACGCCTCCGGGCGAGCTCCTCCCTGTCCCGCAGCTCACCTCCGGAGAGCTCGAGGCGCTCGCCGGCCTGGAGGCGGCCTGCCGCGAGGTCGACGGCGGTCGCCTGAAGCTCGAGTGGCAGGCGCTGCGCTCGCGCCCGCCCGGGCTCACGAGCGACTTCCTCTGGATCGCCGGCGGCCAGCTCCTCGGCTTCCTCGGCGTCTACCAGTGGCGGCCGATCGAGCTCGAGCTGTGCGGGATGGTCCACCCGGGCTGGCGGCAGAAGGGGATCGGCACCGCCCTGTACGACGCAGTCGCGGCCGAGGTCGCCCGCCGCGCCCCGGCCCGGGCGATGCTCATCGTCGACCGGGCGCTCGAGCACGGGCGGCGCTTCGCGCTCGCCCGGGGCGGGGAGCTCGACCACTCCGAGCACCGGATGCAGCAGCGCCGCCAGCCGGAGGAGCGTGCGACCAGCCGGAGGGTCTTCGTCCGCCCGGCCGTCTCGGGCGATGCCCGCTTCGTCTCCGAGTGCGTGGCGGCGGCCTTCGAGGAGGAGGCCGCGCCCTTCGACGAGGGCGACCCCTCGGCCGTGGCCCGGCTGGTCGAGGCGACCACCGTCATCGTCGACGGCTCGAGCGGCGAGCGGGTCGGCGTGCTGCGCGTCGAGCGTGACGGCGGCATCGCCTCGATCTACGGCTTCGCCGTCCTGCCCGAACGCCAGGGGCGCGGCTACGGCCGGGTGGCGCTCACCCGCGTCACCGAGGAGCTGCGCCGCTCCGGCGTCGGCCTGATCTCGCTCGAGGTGCTGTCCAACAACGACAGCGCGCTCCACCTCTACGAGACGTGCGGCTTCGACTCCATCGGCACGGAGGACTACTACGCCATGCCCGTCCGCCCCCCCGACGTTGCCGCCG
>JAKACF010000105.1:503-9377 GCA_021821585.1 Actinomycetes bacterium | reverse complement strand
CAGCCCGAGCCCGACGTACCCCTGCTCGCGCAGGTGCTCGATGGTGCGGACGAGGATGAAGTCGAGCAGGCCGTTCGGGTGGTCGCCCGGCTCCCGGCGCATGAGGTCGAGCGAGTAGCCGTTGATCCCCGGGGCCGGCACGAACTGGCAGAAGGCGACCGGCGGCGCCTCCTCGCCCGGTCCGTGGGCGACGGCGAGGAGGAGCCCGGTGTCGGCCGGGTCGAAGATCCGCCCGAGCGTCATGGAGAAGCCCCGCTCGACGCCGCCTCTTCGGCTCTTCGCCATGACCTCGCCGATGGCGACGGCGAGAGCGGGGTCGATGCGCGCCGGGTCGTGGAAGGAGATCGTGTAGCCGTACTTGGCGATCCGGTTGACCGCCTGCCGGAGGCCCTTCTTCGCCCCTCCCTCGAGCGAGAGCGTCCGGACGTCGACCACGCCCTCGTCGCCGATGTAGAGGTTGCGCATCCCGGAGGCCTGGTAGACGGGGAGCCACTCCTGGCCGGCGGCGAGGACGGCGACCGACCAGCCGTGCTCGTCGGCGAACTTGCGGAACGAGGCCCACAGCGAGGACCGCTCCTCGACGGGGCAGATCGGGTCGGGGGAGACGAGGGCGACGCCGTTGTGGACGGCGTAGGCGATGAGGCCGTCCCGTTCGAAGAAGTGCTCCTTGTCGCTGCGGAGCGCGAAGTAGTCGAGCGTGCCGGCTCCCCGGCGGGCGACCACCTCGCGGGCGCGCTCCAGCTCGAGGGTCCTCTCGTCCGGCTCCCCGCGGCGCCGGGCGGGCCCACGCCTGCGCCGGGCGGCCGGACGGAAGACGAGGAGGAGGGCGGTCGCCGCCAGCCCGAGGCCGATGGCGAGCTCGGCGGGGTTGAGGAAGGTCTCCGCCGCCACCGGCAGGCGGATGGTGTCGATGCCGACGAGGCGTTCGAGGGCGGCCAGGAAGGCCGTCGACAGGGGGAGGGGATGGTGGTCGCGGTCGAACTGGATGCCGAACTCGACGACGAGGGTGACGAGGAGAGAGATGCCGATGGCACCCCCGACGAGGGTCGAGAGGGCGGTGCGCACGGCGGTGGGCTCGTAGCGCGCCCGGAAGGAGTCCCTCGCCCACAGCAGCGCCGCCAGGACGGCGAGGGAGGCGAGCGTCGAGGGGATCTGGCCCTCCCGGACGACGTGCAGGATGGCGCTCGTGGCGAGGAGGGCCGTCGCGACGACGAAGGCGAGCCGCTGGCCGCGGCGGAGCCCGCGTGCGACGAGGACGAGGGCCATGCCGGCGAGCGCGACGAGGGCGCCCGCGGCCGCGCTCACCCCGAGCGGGACGTAGCCGAGATAGGGGTGGAGCTTGCCGCGGACCTGGGGGGGCACGAGCGCCGAGACGATGTCGAGGACGCCGATGGCCGCCACGAGGGCGGCGACGAGCCGGCGGACGAGGCGGCGCCGCCGGGTCGGGTCCTCGACCGGGGGCCAGGAGCGCCCCGGGTAGGAGCCGACCACGGCGAGCTCGAGGGGGGCCCGGGTCGGTCCGCTGGCCAACCGCTCGAGCAGGCTGCCGGCCGGCTGTTGGACCCGGGAGACGGTGAGGCGGGCATGGACGTCGGCCCCGCCCTCGATCGTGACGAAGGAGACCTGCTCGCTCGGGACGAACACCGGCGGCAGCCCGAACAGCCCCCGGCGCTCCTCGAAGACCGCCGAGCAGGCGCCGGTGTTGGCGAAGAAGCCCCGCCCGACGCTGCCGATCTCGGCCCGCAGGCTGTGCCCGGTGACGAGGCCGCCACCTCCGGAGGCCACGAAGGAGCGGGCGGCCTCCCGGGCGGCGTCGTTCGCCCGCTCGCCGGGCGGCCCGAGCAGGGCCTGACCGGCGCCGCGCCAGAGCCGGTGGTTGACGACCGCCAGCAGGACGCCGGCCGCCACGAGCTCGAGCACGACGGTGACGACGACGTCGATGAGGACCCGGCTCACCCCCCGCAGGTGCATGGGGGCGCCGAAGAGCCAGAAGCTCGGCAGGCGCCCGAGGAGGACGGCGGCAAAGGGGAGGAGGAGCCACCACGCCCACCGGCCGAGCCGGCGGTAGAGCAGGCGGGAGGCGACGAAGCGGGGCAGGGCGGAGGTGTCCTGCAGGCGGTCGATGCCCTCCAGCCAGCCACTGCGGGACGACCGCAGCGCCGGGAAGAGGTCGGTGACGGCGTGGTGACCGAGCGGGGTGTCCCGAGGGTCGCAGGGGTCCCTGAACTCGCTGCGCGGGTCGTGGCGCCAGCCGGGGTCGACCCGGACCGTCTTCGGGCCGGCGGCCGTCGCCACGCTGATCTCGGCGCCGAGCGCCACCTCGCAGCCGAGCGCGGTGAGGGGCGCCGCCGAGGCGGTGTCGAAGCAGAGGGCCCGGTCGCGCAGCCCCGGGAGGAAGACGACCCTGCGGCAGACCTCCGCCCGGTTGGCGAGGAAGCGCTCGATGCCGATGCGGAGGCTCGGGTGGGCTGCGAGGGCCCGCTCGACGGCGACGGGCGGCGACGGCGGCTCCCCCCCGGCAGCCGGCCGGGGTGTCAGCTCGAAGCAGTTGCCGGCGAGCACGAGGACGCCGGGCCCCTCGACGGCCGCCAGCTCACGCCCGAGCGCCTCTGAGGCCGCGCGGGACGACGCCGTCGGCACGTCGGTGAGGAAGAGGTCGCTCGCGACGAGAGCGCGGCCTCCAACGGGCAGGTCCGCCAGGGCGAGCGCCTCGGGGCCGCCCCGTCGTGGTGGTTCCATGTCGTTCGCTATCTTGACAGCCGCCCTCGGTAGCATGCGCCCCATGGCCGAGGACGACCGCAGCACGACGACTGACCAGGGTGCCACGATCGAGGACTTCCTCGCCGAGGAGCGGACCTTCCCTCCGCCGAAGTCGATCGTCTCCGGCGCCCTCGTCACGGATCGCTCGCTCTACGACGAGGCCGACGCCGACTTCGAGGCCTTCTGGGCCGACAGGGCGCGGGAGCTCACCTGGTTCGAGCCCTTCGAGTCGGTGCTCGAGTGGGACCTGCCCTTTGCCAGGTGGTTCGCGGACGGTCGGCTCAACGTCTCCTACAACTGCCTGGACCGCCACGTCGAGGCGGGGCTCGGCGACCGGGTCGCCTACCACTTCGAGGGCGAGCCGGGCGACTCCCGGACGATCACCTACGCCGAGCTGCTCGAGGAGGTCTCCCGCTGCGCCAATGCGCTGCGCAGCCTCGGGGTCGAGCGGGGTGACCGGGTGGCGATCTACATGCCGATGGTCCCCGAGCTGCCCGTCGCCATGCTCGCCTGCGCCCGCATCGGCGCCGCCCACTCGGTCGTCTTCGGCGGCTTCTCGGCCGACGCGCTGCGCGACCGCATCGAGGACGCCGAGGCGAAGGTGCTGATCACCGCCGACGGCGGCTGGCGCCGCGGCCAGCCGGTCGCCCTCAAGGCGAACGCGGACGCCGCCCTGTCGAACGGCGCCCGATCGATCGAGCACGTCGTCGTCGTCCGCCGGCTCGGCGACGCCGCCCCGGACACCTCCATGGCCGAGGGCCGGGACCTCTGGTGGCACGAGATCGTCCCCAGCCAGCCGGTTCACTGCCCGCCCGAGGCGATGGGCGCCGAGGACCTCCTCTACCTCCTCTACACCTCGGGGACGACTGCCAAGCCGAAGGGCATCATGCACACGACGGGCGGCTACCTCACCCAGGTGGCCTTCACGCACCGTTACGTCTTCGACCTGCACCCCGAGACCGACGTCTACTGGTGCGCCGCCGACATCGGCTGGGTCACCGGGCACAGCTACATCGTCTACGGGCCGCTCGCGAACGCCGCCACGAGCGTCATGTACGAGGGGACCCCCGACCATCCCGGGCGCGACCGCTGGTGGTCGATCATCGAGCGTTACAAGGTGACGATCCTCTACTGCGCCCCGACCGCCATCCGGACCTTCATGAAGTGGGGGACCGAGCACCTCGAGGCGCACGACCTCTCGAGCCTGCGGGTCCTCGGCTCGGTCGGGGAGCCCATCAACCCCGAGGCGTGGGTCTGGTACTGGCAGCACGTCGGCGGCGAGCGCTGCCCGGTGGTCGACACCTGGTGGCAGACCGAGACCGGGGCGATCATGATCTCGCCGTTGCCCGGGCTCACCACCTTGAAGCCCGGCTCGGCGACCTTCCCGCTGCCGGGCGTCGCCGCCGAGGTCGTCGACGACGCCGGCACCCGCGTCGAGCGCGGCGGCGGCTACCTCACCCTGTCGCGGCCGTGGCCCGCCATGCTGCGCGGCATCTACGGGGACCCGGCCCGTTACCGCGAGACCTACTGGAGCCGCTTTCCGGGCCGCTACTTCGCCGGCGACGGCGCCAAGGTGGACCAGGACGGCTACCTCTGGCTCCTCGGCCGGGTCGACGACGTCATGAACGTCTCGGGCCACCGCGTCTCGACCACCGAGGTCGAGTCCGCCCTCGTCGACCACCCGACGGTCGCCGAGGCGGCCGTCGTCGGCGCGACCGACGCCACGACCGGGCAGGCCGTCATCGCCTTCGTCACCTTGAAGGCGGGGGTCGAGGTCGACGAGGAGCACGGCGAGGCGTTGCGGCGCCACGTCGCCTCCAAGATCGGCCCGATCGCGAGGCCGCGGACCATCATCTTCACCGAGGACCTGCCGAAGACGCGCTCGGGCAAGATCATGCGGCGGCTGCTGCGCGACGTCGCCGAGGGCCGGGACCTCGGCGACACGACGACGCTGGCGGACCAGAGCGTGGTCGAGGAGCTGCGCACGAGGGCGACGAGCCAGCCGGCCGAGGAGTGAGCCCCCCGGCTGACTTCCCGCTCACCTGGCACTGGCGCGACGCCCCGGTGCCTCCCGGTCCGGCCGTCGTCTTCGACGTCGACGGCGTCCTGGCGGACGCGTCGGGCCGCCAGCACTACCTCGCCGGGATGCGGCGGGACTGGGACGCCTTCTTCGAGGCGGCGGGCGCCGACCCGCTCATCCCCGAGGTCGCCCGCCTGCTCGACCTGCTCGACCCGGGTCTCGCCGTCGTGCTCCTCACGGCCCGGCCGGCCCACATCCTCGAGGACACCGTCGCCTGGCTGCAGCGCTTCGGGTTGCGCTACGACCTCCTCGTCATGCGCTCGGGCGGCGACTACCTGCGGGCGGTCGAGTTCAAGCGCAAGGAGGCGAGGGCGCTCAAGGCCTACGGCTTCGTCCTCCGGCTCGCCCTCGAGGACGACCGGAGGAACCTCGAGATGTTCGAGGAGGAAGGCGTGCCCTGCCTCTACGTCCACTCGGGCTACTACGGCTGAGCGGGGCCCCCTCGCGAGAGGACCGGGCGGTCAGTCCCGGAAGTTGCCGAACTGGAGCGGGATGTCGAAGTCCTCGTCCTTGAGGGCGGCGATGACCGCCTGCAGGTCGTCCCTCTTCTTGCCCGTCACTCGGACCTGCTCGCCCTGGGTCTGGGAGCTCACGCCCTTCAGGCCGAGGTCCTTCACCTTCTTGTTGATGGCCTTCGCCTTCTCCGAGGAGATGCCGGCGTTCAGGGTGACGACCTGGCGGACGGCTCCCTTGGCTGCCTCCTCGACCCTGCCGTAGGAGAGCGCCTTCAGCGAGACCTGGCGGCGGACGAGCTTCTCCTCGAGGACCTGGGCGAGGGCCCGGAGCCGGTCCTCGCTCGGGGCGTGCAGGGTGATCTCCTTCTCCTTCTCGGAGAGCTCGAGCGAGGCGCCCGTCCCCTTGAAGTCGAAGCGGGTGGCGACTTCACGGCTCGCCTGGTCGACGGCGTTGCGGACTTCCTGGAGGTCGATCTCCGAGGTCACGTCGAAAGTCGGCATGTGGGCAAGCTACCTCTCCCGGGCTGGCGGGCCGCCGCCGCTGAGAAGGACGCCTCCCCTGCCCGCTCGATGCGGATGACGTCCGGGGAGCCGGCCTCGACGGCCAGCTCGTCGGTCGAGCTGGCGACGTCGTCCACGGCCATGCGACACCAGCGGGCCCGAGCACCGCTCGCCGGCCGCGTCCCGTTCGCCCGAGCTGCCGGCCCGCCAGCTTCGACTATCTTGAAGCGCCGCGGGTCGGTACCCAAGTGGACAAAGGGAGCAGACTGTAAATCTGTCGCGAAAGCTTCGTAGGTTCGAATCCTACCCGGCCCACCCGCTCGAAATCCCAGTTCAGAGGCTCGCGGCGCCGCTCGGGGGCGCCAGCGGCTGAGCGGTTCCGCTCCCTGATCTCCTTCCCGGCATTGCCGACGCGCGTCCCGCCGGCGCATCTATAGTCGGCCCGGCCTGCAGTCCGGCATCCGGCAGGGGGGCTCCTCGGCGGGGACCGGTGGCACGTTGACGGTGGGTGAGAGAGGGGAGCTGGAATGCTCGGTAGGGATCTTCTCCGGACGCGACGCGCGCCCGGACACGGTGCAGCGGTGGTGCTGAGGCGGTCCGCCGCCGTCCTCCTCGCGGGGGCGGCGCTCACGCCGCTCGCCGGGGCGGCGACGAGCAGCGCGGCGGCGGTGTCGCCGACCGCGCTCGTCACGGTCACCCCGCGAGCCGAGGTGCCCCTCGGGGCCCGCTACGTCTCGAGGGTTGCTCCCTCGTCGCCGGTGACCTTCGGCGTGGTCCTCTCGCCTCGCAACCCGGCCGCGCTCTCGTCCTACGCCCAGGCCGTCTCGGCGCCCGGGTCGCCGGAGTTCCACCGTTACCTCTCGCGCAGCGAGTTCGCCTCGCGCTTCGGCGCCTCGTCGTCGACGCGCCGCGCGGTCGAGTCGACGCTCCGGGCGAACGGGCTGACCGTCCACGGGGTGGCCGCCAACGGCCTGTTCGTCACCGTCTCGGCGCCGGCCGCCCGGGTCGAGTCGACCTTCCACACCTCCCTCGCCGACTACCGCCTCGCCAGCGGACGCGTCGCCATGACGGCGACCACCGCCCTCAAGCTGCCCGCCCGCATCTCGAGGGCCGTCCAGACGGTGGTCGGCCTCGACGACCTCGTCACCCCGCAGTCGGCCGGGATCATCCGGGCCTCCCTCTCGGCGCATGCCTCCTACCCGAAGGCGACGGCGTCGGCCGTCCCCTCGGTGAGTGGCGCACCGCAGGCCTGCTCGGCCGCCTCGACGGCAGCCTCCGCCTTCGGGGGTCTCACCGACAGCCAGATCGCCAACTCCTACGGCGCCTTCGGCCTCTACAAGAGCGGTGACCTCGGCGCCGGCCAGACGATCGCCGTCTACGAGCTCGAGCCCTTCGCCAGAAGCGACATCTCGAGCTTCGACCAGTGCTACTTCGGGGACAGCGCCGCCTCGTCGATGATGAGCCGCCTCACGACGACCGCCGTCGACGGCGGCCAGCCCTCCGGTCCCGGCTCGGGCGAGGCCGTCCTCGATGTCGAGGACGTCTCGGCCATCGCCCCGGCCGCCAACATCGACGTCTACGAGGCGCCGAACACCACCTTCGGCGCCTTCGACGAGTACTCGGCCATCGTCTCCCAGGACACCGCCAAGGTCGTCACCTCGAGCTGGGGTCTGTGCGAGCAGGCCGTCCAGCTCGGCGAGCCGGGCGTCCAGCAGGCCGAGAACGTCCTGTTCGAGGAGGCGGCCGCCCAGGGCCAGACGGTGCTGGCGGCGGCTGGCGACACCGGCTCGGACAACTGCAACGCCTTCCGGTCGACCGTCCCACCGGCGAACCAGCCGGTGCTGTCGGTCGACGACCCGGCCAGCCAGCCGTACGTGACCGCCGTCGGCGGCACGACGATCGACGCCGCCACCCAGCCACCCACCGAGCACGTCTGGAACGACGGCGCCGTCTGGGGCGGCGGCGGCGGCGGCATCTCCCAGTCCTGGCCGATGCCGAGCTGGCAGCTCGACGCCAAGGTGCCCGGGCTCGACAACTCGACTGCGGTGGCGGCCGCCGACCAGGTGATGCAGGCCTGGACCGGGAACACCTCCTACAGCTTCTGCCTGTCGCAGGCACCGGCCGGACCATACGAGACCGCCTGCCGGGAGGTCCCCGACGTCTCGGCGCAGGCCGACGAGTTCACCGGCGCCATCACGATCTACTCGTCGATGTTCATCCCCTTCAGTCTTCCGACCGCTCCCGGCTGGATCACGATCGGGGGCACGTCGTCCGCCACGCCGATCTGGGCCGCCCTGCTGGCGGACACGAACGCCTCGGCGACCTGTGCGAGCAACCCGGCGACCTCGGCCGGCGTCGGCTTCGCCAACCCGCTCCTCTACGCCGTCGCGTCGAACCCGACCGCCTACGCGGCCTCCTTCAACGACGTCACGGCGGGCAACAACGACGTCTACGGGGTCTCGGGCGGTGCCACCTTCCCGGCGACGAAGGGCTACGACATGGCGACGGGCCTCGGCTCGCCCGAGCTGACGGGGCTCTCCTCGAGCGGAGCCGTGACGGCCGGGCTGTCGTACTACCTCTGCTCGATGGCGGCCTCGGCGACCCGTCCGACGGTGACGGGTCTCAGCCCGACCGTCGTCCCCACCCAGGGGACCCCGCCGGTCCAGGTGACGGGGGCGAACTTCGGCTCGACCGCGTCGGGGAGCTTCGTCCCCGACGTGGCCGGTGTGACCGTCGCAGGCACCGAGGTCCCCGCCGCCGATGTCCGGGTGACCTCGCCGACGACCCTGACGCTCATCCCGCCCAACGGATCGGAGATCAACCCGCCGGGTTCGCCCGCTGACGGGGCGGGGCCGGCTGACGTCGTCGTGACCCTGAGCGACGGCCAGTCGAGCGCGCCGAGCGCCGCCTCGACGCTGCAGTACGTCGACGAGAACAGCTCCTCGCAGACCGTTCCGGCCGTGACCGGTGTCGGGCCCTATGGCGGACCGGAGGCCGGCACCAACACCGTCTCGATCTACGGGTCCGGCTTCGCTGCCGGCGCCGCGGTGAGCTTCGGTGGCGTCGCGTCGCCGAAGG
>JAKACF010000105.1:0-493 GCA_021821585.1 Actinomycetes bacterium | reverse complement strand
TCCTCCTACGAGATCACCGCCGAGGTGCCGGCGTACTCCTCGAGCAACACCACGTGCGCCACCGCCGGGCAGCTTCCCGCCGGCGAGAACGCCTCCAACGACATCTGCCAGGTGCAGGTGACGGTGACCGACGCCAACGGCACGAGCGCCACCTCGACGATCCTCCCGCCCTACGAGGGCACCATCAGCTTCAACTCGATGGGCGTGCTGCCGCCGGTGCCCGGCGCCGAAGAGGCGCCGGCGCCGACCGAGTACGACTACGTGCCGACGCCGACGATCACGAGCGTCTCGACTCCCTCTCCGGCGAGCGTGACGCCGGCCGACGCCGGGAACCTCGCGAGCGAGACGGCCTCGCCCTTCCCGAGCACCGTCACGATCACGGGCACCGGGTTCAACTTCCAGACCCTGTCGGCGATCAACTTCGGTGATCCCACCCTCGAGTCATCCCAGGTGACGCCGAACGTCATCTCGGTGACCGGCACCGAGATCCAGC
>JAKACF010000104.1 GCA_021821585.1 Actinomycetes bacterium | reverse complement strand
CGAGTGCGGCGAGGGCGACGACGACAGCCGCCACGCCGCCGAGACGGCCCCAGGCGATCTCCCGGCCGCCCTGGACGACGGGCGTCGAGGGCGAGCGGACCGGGCGGCGCCGGAGCACACCCTCGGGTGCCCGCCGACTCGTCGTGGCGGGAACGGCCGCCGTGTCGCCCGGGCCCGCCGGCGATGCGCTGTCGTCCTCGAAGTGCACCGGGACGTCGACGAGGCGAGGCTTCGGGATCGGCCCGGTCGCCTCGTCGTCGGCCGGCACCCGGGAAAAGGGCGACGCGGCGGCCGGGCCCCTCGCCCGGGTCGCCGGTGCCTGCGGTCCCCTCTCGGGGAGGGGAGCCGGGCTCCCGGAGCCCAGGTGCCCGTGCTCGGGCTGGCCGGGCGGGACCGGCCGCACCCTTGCGGGGGCCTCGCTCCGCCGGGCGACGTCGCCGAGAGCGTTCAGGTTGCGCTGGTAGCTGCGCATCGAGCGCCGCTCCGAGCGGGCGAGGCCCACGCGGGACCACGCCATCGCGATGAGGACGACCGCCACGAGGCCGAGCAGGACGAGAGCAGTCATCCGAGCGCGCCCTTGACGCGAAACCCCACCGGCGTGCGCACTGCCACAGATTCCATTCAAGCGGTTCCGTGACAGGTCGCGTGCGCGAGCGGTCCGCCCCAGCGGTGGCTCCGGGTCGCCGAAAGCCGGTCAGGATGGTGCGGTGAGCGCTGCGATCCGAACAGACACGGTCCAGATCGGCGAGATGTCCTTCGGGATTCTCGAGAGCGGTCCCGCCGACGGCCCGCTCGTGCTCTGCCTCCACGGCTTCCCCGACACACCGTGGACCTGGCGGTACCTGCTGGCCGACCTCGCCGGAGCCGGGCTGCGCGGCGTCGCTCCCTACCTGAGGGGATACGGACCGTCCTCGCCCTCCCACGACGGCCGCTACCCGCTGGCGGTGCTCGCCGACGACGTCGTCAGGCTGCACGAGCGACTCGGGGGAGGCCCCGACGCCGCCCTCGTCGGCCACGACTGGGGAGCCGCCGTCGCCTACGGCGCCGGCGCCCTCGCACCCGAGCGCTTCTCGAGGCTCGTCGGTCTCGCCGTCCCGCCCCCGGTCGCCTTCGTCCAGGGGCTCTCCGACTTCGACCAGCTGAGGCGCTCGTTCTACCTCTTCTTGTTCCAGACGCCGCTCGCCGAGGCCGTCCTCGAGGCCGACGAGATGGCCTTCGTCGAGCGCCTCTGGCACGACTGGTCGCCCGGCTACGACCCGGCAGAGGACCTGGTCCACGTGAGGGCCGCCCTCTCGGCTCCCGGCAGCCTGTCGGCCGCCCTCGGCTACTACCGGGCCATGTTCGACCCGGCAGCCGTGTCCCCCGATCTCGCCGGGGCGGCCTCGGCGGTCCTCGGACCGGTGCCCCAGCCGACGCTCTATCTCCACGGGAGACGTGACGGCTGCGTCGGTGCCGACGTCGTCGAACGGCCGGACGTCGCCGCCACCATCCAGGCGCTGCTGCCCGCAGGCTCGCGGGTGGCCATCATCGAGGACGCCGGCCACTTCCTCCACCTCGAGCAGCCCGGCGCCGTCGGGCCGCGGATCCTCGGCTGGCTCGGTGGGAGCGACGTCACCCGGGCCACTTGACCGACATCGATAGTGATGTCATAGTGACGTCATGCAGCTGTCACCGATCGCCGACGGGATCTCCGAGGACCTGCGCCGGGCCGCCGCCGTCGGCGGCGAGGAGTCGAGCCGGGTGGCGGAGATCCTCGTCGCCGCCGTCGAGCCGGCGCTCCGCCTCCACCTGCTCGACGCCGTCCAGGTTCTCGCGGGCGAGCTGAGCGAGTCGGCGCCGGGAGCACGCGTCGAGGTCCGTCTCGAGGGTCGCGACCCCGTCGTGAGCCTCGTCGGGGTCGCCGAGCCGCCGCGGCCGGGCCGGGAGGTGACCGAAGGCGGAGCCGCCTACGGCGAGGAGGAGCTGACCCGCCTCACGGTCCGCCTGCCCAAGGGGCTGAAGGCGCTCGTCGAGGAGGCGGCGGCTCGCAGCGGCTCGTCGATCAACGCCTGGATCGTCGCCGCCCTCGGCCACCAGCTCTCGGCCCCGGCGATCCCGACACCCCCGGGGCGGCGCCTGCCGCGCCGGATCACCGGCTACGTCCAGGGCTGAGCCGGGTCACCGAAGGTCACCGTGAGAGAGGAGCAGGAGATGGAATGGTCGTTCACCGCCGCAGGACCCGTCCGGGCCGAGGTCGACGTGCCCGCTGGCAGCATCGAGATCTCGCCGGCCGTCGCCGGCGAGGTCACCGTCGAGCTCGAGCCGAGCCACCCGGGCTCGACGCGCTCGACCGAGGCGATCGAGTCCGCCGAGGTGTCGCTCGAGGGCGACCGCCTCGAGGTCCGGGTCGGCCAGCGGGGGCGCCGGGCGCGCCTGTTCTCCCGGGACGTCGAGGTCACCTGTCGCATCGCCATGCCCGAGGGCTCGTCGCTCTCGGTGACGACGGCATCGGCGGACGTCACCTGCGCCGTGGCGCTCGCCGCCTTCACGGCCAACGTGGCGAGCGCCGACGTCACCCTCGGCCGGGTCGACGGCGCCGTCGAGCTCGTCTCGGCGAGCGGCGACCTGCGCTGCGAGTCCGCCGGCAGCCTGGCGGTGAAGGGGGCGAGTGCCGACGTGAGCGTGCGGCGGGTCACCGGCCCCGTCGACGTGAAGGTCGCCTCGGGCGACGTCGCCATCGAGGAGGCCGGGTCGTCGGTCCAGATGAAGAGCGCCTCGGGAGACCTCGAGCTCGGCTCGGTCACCGCCGGGGACGTCAAGTTCGACACCGCCTCGGGCGACATCCGCATCGGGGTCGCCGCCGGCACGGGAGCGCACCTCGACGTCACCACGGTGTCGGGCGAGCTCCGCTGCGACCTGCCCATGAGCGAGACCGGGCCCGAGTCGGCCGCCCTGCGGATCGCATGTCGCAGTGTCAGCGGGGACGTCACCATCGCCTCCGCCACCGCCTGAGGCATGCAGGGCCGGCCACAGCCCCAAAGGGCTGTGGCCGAGAGGGCGTTCTCGGGGAGACCACCGCTCGTCCCTGCCTGACAGCCCGGAATCGCTCCCGGGGTCCCCCTCTCCGGCGGAGCGTAACGTCGGGCCCCCCGGGGGGCAAGGGGCAGAACCGAAATGAGCGGCCCGGTGCCGCCGCCGCGGCCGGACCGCCCGGCGGGCGCGGTGAAGATGGGGCCCATGAGCCGCCGTCGCCCGCCGAGCGGGCGCCATCTCGCCGCCATGTGCCTCTCCGAGGCGGTCGGGACCGCCGTCCTCGTCGCCGCCGGGCTCTCCATCGTCATCTTCGATCTGGGCCGCGGGAGCCCGCTTGCGAGCGTCCTGCCGTCGGTCGGCGCCCGCCGGGCGCTCACCGGGGCGCTCTTCGGTGCCACCGGCATGGCGGTCGCGCTCTCGCCGGTCGGGCGGGTGAGCGGCGCCCACCTCAACCCGGTCGTGAGCCTCGCCTTCTTCCTGGAGGGCGCACTTCCGGCCCGGGCGCTCCTCGCCTTCGTGGCGAGCCAGCTCGTCGGAGCGATCGCCGGGGCGGCCCCGCTGCTCGCCTGGGGCGGGATGGGCCAGAGCATCGCCTACGGCGCCACCGCTCCCGGGCCGGCTGGCGACGGGCTCGCCTTTCTCGGCGAGTGCGTGACCACCTTCGTGCTCATCCTGCTCGTGCTGAGCTTCGTCGGCCACGAGCGCCTGCGCCACTACACGCCCTTCCTCTTCCCCTTCCTCTACTGCGCCATGGTCTTCCTCGAGGCGCCGTGGTCGGGCACGAGCACCAACCCGGCACGCAGCCTCGGACCCGACGTCGTCTCGCTCGCCGCCCACAGCTACTGGCTCTACTGGGCGGCACCGGTCCTCGGCACGCTGCTCGCTCTGGCCGCCCGGCGGCTCCTCCCCGTCCTGTCGGACCTCGAGGTCGACGTCGCCAAGGTTGCCCACTTCGAGCGCAACCTCCTGGCCGAGCCCTGACGGAACGGACCGGGCGCTCGTGGCTCAACAGGGCAGCCGGTAGCCGCCCTCCGGCCCGCGTTCGAGCAGGCCGTCGGCGACGAGCGTCCGGGCCACCCTCTCCGCCCGGGTGGGGTCCCCGGGCCATCCCGCCGCCAGGGCGAGCTCGGCCGGCACGAGGGTCCGTGCGGCCGCCGCCCTGAGCAGCCTCCCGCGGCCCTGGCGGTCCGAGCCCTCGAAGGGCGCCTGGCGCCGGGAGGAGCCGAAGGTGCCCTCGGCAGGGTCCGGCTCTTCCCCGCCCCGCCAGGCGCAGGTCGGCTGCCCGCTCCCCGGGCCGAGCGGGCAGCGGTCGCAGGAGGGCGACGGCCGGCAGACCGTGGCGCCGAGGTCCATGACGGCCTGGGCGCGCCGCCGCCCCCGCCGGGCACCGGCGACGAGCGAGTCGGCCACCTCCTGGCTCCGCGCCCGCCCGAGAGGCTGGCCGGCGACCGCTCTCGCGAGCACGCGGGCGATGTTCGTGTCGACGGGCATGACAGGGGCGTCGAAGGCGAAGGCCATGACGGCGCGGGCGGTGTAGTCGCCCACTCCCGCCAGGTCGCGCAGCTCGCGATAGGAGGACGGCACCCGCCCTGCGTGCTCGTCGACGAGGACCGACGCCGCCCGCTGGAGCGCCACCGCCCGGCGCGGGTACCCGAGTCCCGACCAGCAGGCGAGCACCTCGGCGAGCGGAGCCGACGCCAGCGACGACGGGCTCGGGAAGCGGGCGAGGAAAGGCTCGAAGTGGGCCTGCACCCGGCCGATCTGGGTCTGGGCGAGCATCACCTCGGAGACGAGCACCCGCCACGGGTCGCGCCGCGCCCGCCAGGCGAGGCGGTCGCGCTCGCGCCGCACCGCCGAGGAGGCCCACCAGGCGACGACGGCGTCGGAGATCGCTCGACCCTCGGCGCGGGCCGGCGCCACGGGGGCCACCCCGGGGCTCAGTCCCAGGCGGAGTCGTAGGGACGGTGCCGCTCGGGCATGGCGTCCCGCTTCCAGGCCAGCAGCTTGCGGCGGAAGTAGCAGACCTCCTCGCCGCGCTGGTTGAACCCCTTCGTCTCCACGGTGACGACGCCCCGGTCGGGCTTGGAGCGCGATTCGCTCACCTCGAGCACCCGCGTCTCGGCGTAGATCGTGTCGCCGTGGAAGGTCGGGTTCTTGTGCTGCAGGGTCTCCACCTCGAGGTTGGCGATGCACGAGCCCGACACGTCCGGCACGCTCATCCCGAGCACGAGCGAGTAGACGAGGTTCCCGACGACGACGTTGCGCCCCTGGGGCGTGTCGTGCTCGGCGAAGAAGGCGTTCGTGTGCAGCGGATGGTGGTTCATCGTGATCATGCAGAACAGGTGGTCGTCGTACTCGGTGATCGTCTTGCCCGGCCAGTGCCGGTAGACGTCGCCCACGGCGAAGTCCTCGAGCGCCCGGCCGAAGGGGCGCTCGTGGACGCTCACGCCTCCTCCGAGGGAGGGCGGGCGTCGCGGGTGGAGAACGAGAGCATCCAGTCCGGCGCGGACTCGCCGTCGATCGTGAGACGCCAGGTGAACCGCGTGCCCGGCGGCAGCGGGAGAGGACCGAAATTGACGGCCAGCGCCACGTCGATCGGGCTCCCCTCGGGGACGGTGCCGGGACGGCCGACCTCGAAGTCGCCACGGACCTCCATCGGCTTCGGGCCTTCGGGCGTCTCGACGAGGACCGACTGGCCGTCCTCGTCGACGAGGTACAGCTCCCAGTGGTGGGGCGAGCCCGCCTCGGTCCAGTCCACGTCGATCTTGAGGGCGACGGCAGACGGCATGGGGTCGGGGCCGACCAGGCTCCATCCGCCGCCGAGGATGTACAGCTTGCCGTCGGCGACCTGAGCCGCGTCGCACAGGAGCATGGTGACTCTCACGGGCGACAACCTATCCCTGCGCACCGGGGCGCCGACCGGGCCGGCAGCTACCGTGTGGCCGGTGAGCGAGCTCGGTCTGCGCAACGACGTGTACCGGCGGCCGCTCGCCACCGCCCTCGAGCGACTCGGCCTCGGCGAGGGCTGGCGCTGTGTCGACGTCGGGGCCGGAGCCGGCGACGTCTCGGTCGCCCTGGCCGAGCTCGTCGGGAGGAGCGGCCGGGTCTACGCCGTCGACTCGGACCCGCTCGCGCGCGACGAGACCGCCCGGGCGGCGGCGGCAGCCGGGGAGGGCCAGGTCGTCTCGCTCACCCAGGCCGCCGAGGACCTCGTCCTGCCCGAGCGCGTCCAGCTCGCCTACTGCCGCTTCCTCCTCATGCACGTCCGGGACCCGGCCGCCGTGCTCCGCCGCATGGCCGGCGCCGTCGTCGGCGGCGGCTACGTCGTCGCCCAGGAGCCGGTCACCTCCGCCGGGCGCATCGGCGGCCTGCCGCTCTCGATGCCCGACGCGCTCCGGCCCGACGTCGGTGCGTGGCTCCCTGCGCTCGTGCGGGAGGCCGGTATGGAGCTCGTCGACGCCTGGGCGGAAGCGCCGGCCGGCGCCGGTCCCGGGCCGGTGGCCGACTACCTGCACTCGCTCACCGAGGTCGACCCCGGAGACGAGCCGATCGTGCTGCCTCCCCTCGTCACCGTGATCGGGAGGGTCGCGGAGGCGGAGAGGCGCCCGCTGCTGCCGCGTCGGTAACCTTCCCCCATGCATGCGACCGACGCCGACCTCGCGGCGCTTCGCGACCTGTCGGCGGCCGAGACCGCGCTCGAGCGCGCCGCCGGGGTGGTGAACGGCGCGACCCGCCGCCTGAGCGAGCTGAGCGACCGCGGGCGGCTGCTCGACGACCACCAGGTGCTCGCCTACGAGCTGGCCCACGCGGCGGCCGGCGTCGAGACGGCCCGGGCGGCGCTCGGGTACGGAGCCCTCGGCGAGACCGAGGCGCTGCTGGCGGCGGTCTTCGCCGGCGACGTCGTGGCGGACCTCGTCGCGAGGACCGCCGGGCGGGAGGTCGAGTGGGGCGTCGAGCCCGGCTGGCACCGGGAGCTGTCGGACTTCCTCACCCTCGCCCGGTCCCCGGGTGCGCTGGCGGCGGTGGCCGAGACGCCGGGCCCGCTCCATCTGGACGACGACTTCGAGCTCGTCCGCGACACCTTCCGGCGCTTCGCCGAGGAGCGGATCGCACCCCGGGCCGAGCAGATCCACCGCCAGAACGCCGACGTGCCCGAGGACATCATCGAGGGCCTCGCCGAGATGGGTGGCTTCGGCCTGTCGGTGCCGGAGAGCTACGGCGGCTTCGCCTCCGGCGGCGAGCACGACTACCTCGGCATGGTGGTGGCGACCGAGGAGCTGTCGCGGGCCTCGCTCGGGGCAGGCGGAGCCCTCATCACCCGCCCGGAGATCCTCACCCGCGCCATCGTGAACGGGGGGACCGAAGAGCAGCGCAGCCGCCTCCTGCCGGGGATCGCGTCGGCCGAGCACATGGTCGCCGTCGCCGTCACCGAGCCCGACTTCGGCTCGGACGTGGCCAACCTCGGCGTGACCGCCCTACCGGCCGAGGGCGGCGGCTACCTCGTGAACGGGGTGAAGACCTGGTGCACCTTCGCCGCCAGGGCTGACCTGTTGATGCTGCTCGCGAGGACCGACCCGGACCGGTCGAAGGGTCACCGCGGCCTGTCGCTGTTCGTGGTCCACAAGCAACCGGCGGACTCGCACGGCTTCGTGCTCACCCAGGACGCCGGCGAGGGCGGCAGGCCGGAGGGACTCCCGCCAGGCCGCCTCGAGGGACGCCCGATCGACACCCTCGGCTACCGGGGCATGCACTCCTACGAGCTCGCCTTCGAGAACTGGTGGGTCGCAGACGAGAACCTCGTCGGCGGAGAGGCCGGGAAGGGAAGGGGCTTCTACCTGCAGATGGCCGGCTTCGAGAACGGCCGGCTCCAGACCGCCGCACGGGCGCTCGGGGTGATGCAGGCCGCCTACGAGGCAGCTCTCGCCTACTCGCGGGAGAGGAAGGTCTTCGGCCAGCCGATCATCGAGTACGAGCTCACCCGCGCCAAGCTCGGGCGGATGGCTGCCATGATCCAGGCGAGCCGGCAATTCGCCTACCGCGTGGCGTCGATGATGGCGAGGGGCGAGGGGTCGATGGAGGCCTCGATGGTGAAGGCCTACGTCTGCCGGGCCGCCGAATGGGTGAGCCGCGAAGCCATGCAGATCCACGGGGGCATGGGCTACGCCGAGGAATTCACCGTGAGCCGCCTCTTCGTCGACGCCCGGGTCCTCTCCATCTTCGAGGGCGCGGACGAGACGCTGTGCCTGAAGGTGATCGCGAGGCGCCTCGTGGACGAGGCGCCTCGCTGACCACCCTCAGTCACCCGACCGACTCGAGGACGCGGCCGGCTCAGTAACCCGACTGGTCCCTCACCACCCGTTCGGCGGAACCGTCAGGACGACGGACATAGGTGTCCTGGCGGCGGTACCGCCGGGGCGCCTCGACGATGAGCCCGGCGATGAAGCCGACGGCTCCGACGATCATGAGGATGATGCCGATCGTCCCCCAGTTCGCATGGTCGTTCGGGGCGTAGATCGCGAAGCGGAGGATGGCTCCGACCGCGACGAGTAGAAGTCCGAATCCGATACCGGGCATCTAACTGCCTCCCTGTGCAGGTAACGACGATGTTCTCTGCGCGCTCCCTCTCGATACCCCGAAAGTGTCCCTGTGATTCACGCACCCGACGATGCGAGGACGTCTGGCGGCGCACAGCGGGTGCGGATCTCCCCGTCGGTGCAGCTAGAGGGGGCACTCGGTCTGCCAGGACCCCTGGTGCCGAGGCGTCGCCGCGGCTCCCTCCCGCCCGTGCCGGCCCGATGGGAGCAGGCGCCACTGGACAACGGCGGGCGGACGCGGTCGCTCGCTCATCTCGCCGCGCCCGGACGGAACGCACTGCCGGTGGTGTCAGCACCGTGACGGCACCCATCGGAGAGGCCGCCGCGCGCGGGCCGGGCCGCCGCGGTGCGGGTCCGGAGCCCTCGCGCCCGCTCGCGGCCCACGGAGCGGGAGATCCCGGCGAGCAGCCCGAGGAGCTCCCGAGCCCACCGCCCGTCGAGGCCGGCGGTCAGCTCGGCGGTGGCCTCCGCCATGGCGGCTCCCGCCTGCCGTCGCAGCCGTTCGCCCTCGGGTGTCACCTCGAGGGTGCAGCTCCGGCGGTCACACGGGTTCCGCACCCACCGGAGGGCACCGCTCGCCTCGAGGTCGACGACGACGTCGACCGTGGCGGCCGGGCCGACCATGAGACGCGAGCCGAGATGGACCTGGGAGCACGGGCTGTCGGCGACGAGGGCGAGCGGGACGAAGGTGCGCATGGTGAGCCCGAGTGGCCGGAGCGGCTCGTCGGCGCGCTCGTCGAGCCGCTCGTGTGCCGCCTGGAGGAGGAAGAGCGGGCAGCGGCCGGCAGGCCGGGTGCGAAGCGGGCCGAGACG
>JAKACF010000103.1 GCA_021821585.1 Actinomycetes bacterium | reverse complement strand
GGTGCCGCCCGCCACCGGGCGGCGGCCGGCGGCCGCGGCCGTCCTCCCGGCGGCCGGCGGACGGCCCGCCCGGCCTGGGCTGCGGCGGGCGCCGGTCGAGGGACGGGGTCCCTTGATCGTCACGGTCGGCGCGACGAGGCCGACGACGACCGGTGGGCGGCAGGTCGGGCCGCCTCGTGCGCCTGGAGCACGCTCTCGCCGGGGTCGACCGGCTGGAGGTAGGTGACGCCGCTCGGCGCCACCATCTTGTAGCGGTGCTCGGCGAGCGACATGACGCGGCTCGGCGACTCGAGCACCGCCTTTCGCAGCTCGAGGTTCTGCTCGGTGCTGACCGCTCCGGCCAGCTGGGACTGCAGGGTGTCGGAGCGGAGCTGAGTGGCGGCCAGCATGGCGTGGCCGGCGGCCGCGACCGTGAGGGCGGCGGCGAGGACGCCCCCCGAGAGGAAGTAGAGCGCCCGGGCCTGGCGGCGCCGTGCCCGCTGGAGCGCATGGCGCTGGTCGACGACGCCGAGCTCGGGGCGCGCCTTGCCCCGCGGCTCGCCCTCTCCCCGTCGTCCGGCCGGACGGCCGGCCGGGCGCTCGAGCGCCGAGCTCCTCGTCGCCATCTAGGCCTCCTCTCCTGATCCCCCGGCCCGCCAGGGAGCCTCCAGCCGTTCGGCCACCCGCAACCGCGCGCTGGCCGACCGCGGGTTCGCCGCCAGCTCGGCGGCTGAGGGCATGCGGGCGCCCCGGGTGAGGACCCGCATCGCCGGCACGGCGCCGCAGACGCACGGCAGGCCGGGCGGGCAGGTGCACCACCCCGCCGCCGCCTCGGCGAAGAGCCGCTTCGCGATCCGGTCCTCGCCGGAGTGGTACGAGATGACGACGGCGCGGCCCCCCGGGGCGAGGCGGGAGGCGGCTCGCTCGAGGGCCACCGGCAGCAGCTCGAGCTCCTGGTTGACCGCGATGCGCACCGCCTGGAAGACGCGCTTTGCCGGATGCCCGCCGCGCTGGCGGGCGGCAGGCGGGATGGCGCCCCGCACGACGTCGGCGAGCTCGAGTGTCGTCTGGAGCGGCCTGGCGGCGACCACCGCCCGGGCGATCCGCCGGGCGAAGCGGGGCTCGCCGTTCTCGGAGAAGAGCTCGGCGAGCGCCTCCTCGGACCACCGGTTCACGACGTCGGCCGCGCTGTGGGGGTCGTCGGGGTCCATCCGCATGTCGAGCGGCGCCTCGAAGCGGTAGGAGAAGCCCCGCTCGGCCTCGTCGAACTGCGGGCTGCTCACGCCGAGGTCGAACAGGACGCCGGCGAAGGGCTCCCCCGGGGCCAGCTCGTCGAGCACCGCCGCCACCTCGTCGAAGCGCGCCCGGACGAGCTGGGCCCGCGCCCCGAAGGGGGCGAGCCGCTCGGCTGCCGCCTCGATGGCGGCCGGGTCGCGGTCGACCCCGATCAGCCGATGGCTCGTCGAGGCCGCGAGGAGGGCGGCGGCGTGGCCCCCGCCGCCGACGGTGGCGTCGACGAGGACGCCCTGGGGCGTCGTGGCGAGCGCCTCGACCACCTCGTCGACCATCACCGGGTCGTGGCGGAACTCCCGGGTCATCCGCAGCCTCCCGGCGCCCGGCGCGGCTGGGGTCCGCACCGGGCGAGGACGGTGACGGCAGTAGGCGGAGAGGCTGGGAGAGCCGTCGACCGCTCGTGCCGAGAGGCTGCGGGTGGCCCGGGGGGCCACGGGGGGGCGGGGTTCGAGGTCACCGGTCACGACCCGGAGGTCCTCCGGGTCTCCCATCGGCGCCGGGACCACAGCTCGACCCGGTCGTGGACGCCGACGAAGAGGACGTCGTTGTCGAGATCGGCGTGCTGGCGGAGGTCGGCCGGGATGGCCATGCGCCCCTGGCCGTCGAGCTCCACGTGGCTGACGTGCGAGAACCACTCACGGACGTCGTGGCGGGCTGGCTGGCCCTCGCCCTCGCGGGCGTGCTGGCGGCTCGCCTCCTCGGCGAACTCCGACTCGGTCCACAGGGCGATGCAGCCGTCCTCGTGGGGAGCGAGGTACCCGGAGCGCTCGAAGAACCCCCGAAGGCGCGCCGGGAGGATGACCCTGCCCTTCGCGTCGAGGGAACGGTCGTAACGACCGACGAACAACTCCACAGTTGGCTACCGCGACCCTTCTGCCCGTTTGCTGGGCCAGTCCTCCCCTGGTCCCCACTTCGCGCCACTTTACGTATCTTTCCCTCCACCAGTCAACCACCGCCCTCCCTGGAACCGTCCTGACCGGCGCCTTTGCGCGCCCCGGCAGCTCGCCCGACGGCGTCCGGGCGCGGCGCCGCGAGGGCAGAGAAGCGGGCCTGACCAGCACGGATGGCGCCCCCAGGGCTGGGAGGGAGGAAAGTGGGGAGCGGGGGCGCCTAGGGGAGGGACTCGACGACGGCGCGGAGCAGGAGCCCTTCGCTCACCCGGATCGTCCCGGACCGCGCGCCGAGCAGCCGGAGGGCCTCCCCGCGCTCGTCGGCGCCGAGACGCAGGCAGTCGACCAGCTCCACCGAGGTGTCGCGCAGCAGCGCCATCGAGTGGAACCAGGCGCCCTCGCGGTCTCGCCGCTGCGAGATGCCGACCACCTTGCGGCCGCCGACCGTGACCTCACCCGATCCGACGGCACCGAAGCAGAGGCGCCGCGACCACAAGGTTCGCTCGAGGCCCGGCGGCGCCACCTCGGCCCGGATCGCCCCCTCGCTCACCGCCGCGATGGCGGCCGCCCAGGCCTCGCCGAGCCAGAGGAACGAGCGCCCGACGTCGCGGTCCAATAGCGGGTCGCCGGCCGGCAGGAAGACGTCGAGCCAGGCCTGCGAGCCCGGCGCGACGAAGACCGCTCCCCCGCCCGAGCGGCGGCGCACCACCCCGACCCCCCGCTCCCGGCAACGGGCACGGTCGGCGTCGTCCTCCGGCTCGGTCGAGCCGAGGACGAGTGCCCGCTCGGTGACGTGGCAGGCGACGAGGCGTCGTCCCGGTGCATCGGCGGCGTCCGCAGGCGAGCCGGTGCGCGAGACGAGGAGGTGGGCAGGACCGGACTGCTCGACGAGCTCCCAGCCGCGCCCGGAGGCGCTCAGACGGCGACCGCCTGACCGAGCACCGGCCCGACGTAGGGGGCCCACTCCTCCCGGACGTCGCCGCTCGCCGCCAGGAGCCAGAGCCGGGAGCGGGGCGCCTTCGGCTGGCGGACGAGGTGGAAGCCGGACTCCTCGAGGAGCCGGTCCTCCTTCCTCGTGTTGCAGCGCCGGCAGCAGGCGACCACGTTCTCCCACGAGTGCGTCCCGCCCCTGCTCCGGGGGATGATGTGGTCGATGTTCTCGGCCTGGGCGCCGCAGTACTGGCAGCGGTGGCCGTCCCGGACGAAGACGGACCGGCGCGTGACGGCGACGCGGGTCTGGTGCGGCACCTTCACGTAGTGGACGAGGCGCACGACGGAGGGCTCGGCGAACGAGCTGGTCGCCGAGCGGAGGTCCCTCCCGGTGCCGTGCACGAGGGTGGCCCGCTCGCTCAGCACGAGGACGAGGGCCCGGCGGACGGTCACGACCGACAGCGGCTCGTAGGAGGCATTCAGCACGAGCGCGCGTCCGGTCACGTCAGCCCCTTCGACGCGTCCCGCGCGCTCTCAGCCGTCCTCGGCAACGCACGGCAGGACGTTACCGCATGTCGCGGGAACAACGGCGTGATTCCCGGCACCACTCGAGGAAGTCGACCACGTCCCTCGCCGAAGGGCGGCGGGCCGGGTCGCCGTAGGCCGTCTCCATCCTGAAGGCCAGCCAGGCACCGGAGGGGAGCGGGAGCGGCGGACGGGCGCGCCACCACCTGCGCGGGGCGAGCGCCGCCATCTGGCGGACGGCCGTCGCCCAGAGCCCGGGGCGGCCCCCGACCGCCACGGCCGCCGACCACCACCAGGGGCCCCGGTCGCGCCCGGCGGTCACGCCCGGCCTCCGAGGACGTCGAGGCCCGCGCCCCTCCAGCCGACGGCGGCGGCCCCGACGAGCGGCGCCTCCGGCCCGAGCAGGACCGGATCGATCCGGGCCCCGGCCGAGAACTGCAGGCGGGCGCAGGCGTCGAGCTCGCGCTGTGCGGCGAGGAAGAACGCCGCCCCGTAGCCGAGGGCGACCGACCCGCCGACGAACGCCCGCCGCACGTCGAGCAGGTTGGCGACCGAGGCGGCGGCCCGGCCCACCAGCCGGCCGGCGCGCTGGCGGAGCTCGGGGGGCGCCTCGGCGGCGCTGGCGCCGGTGATCTGCTCGATGGCCGTCCCGGAGGCCTCCGCCTCGAGGCAGCCCCGTGCGCCACAGCCGCACCGCCGCCCGTCCGGCTCGACGACGACATGGCCGATGTGGCCGGCGTTGCCCGCCGAGCCGTCGAGGAGCCGGCCGTCGACGACGAGGCCGCCGCCGACACCGGTCGAGACGACCATGGCGAGGTAGTCCCGCTCCCCCCGGGCGCCGCCTGTCCAGCCCTCGGCGAGCGCCAGTGCCTTGGCGTCGTTGTCGAGCGAGCTCGGGACACCCGAGAGGCCGGCGAGGCCCCGTACGCGCTCGAGGAGCGGGAAGTCACGCCAGGCGTGGATGTTGAGCGGCGAGACGAGACCGTCCCGCATCGGCCCCCCGCACCCGATCCCGACAGCCGCCAGCTCGCCACGGGCGTCGAGCTCGCGGCGGCCGATCTCGATCAGGTCGGCGACGACCCGGAACAGCGCCTCGGCATCGGTCGCTCTCGGGGTGCGCGTGCGGTCGTGGAAGAGCACCTTGCCGGAGCGGTCGACGACCCCGACGGCGAGCTTGGTGCCACCGACGTCGAGGGCGAGGCAGAGTTGAGGGTCGCCTGCCCCCTCAGCCACGGTGGCCGAAGCGCGAGCGCATGCGCCGCCACTCGTCGGCGAGTCCGGCGCTGCGGCCCTTCGACCGCCGGCGGGCCTCCTCGGGCCGCGAGGTGGCGGTGCCGGCCTGGACGGGCGTCCGGCGGACACCGAGCAGCTGGGCGAAGGCGAGCGACGAGACGAGCATGAGGAGCACGGCGCCGACCGCCAGCACCAGTGAGGAACGGAACGTCCCGAGGAGGGCGATCGTGCCGACGAGGAAGCCGGTGGCGGACCACTTGAGGCCGGCGGAACCCTGCAGGCGGTGGGAGCCGTGGCTCACGCGCTCGACGAACTCGCGGTCGTGCTCCCGGAGCTTCTGCTCCATCTCCTGGAGGATTCGTTGCTCTTCCTCGGAAAGCGGCACCCTCATCCCCTTCCCGACCGGTCGGGCGAGCCGTCGCGACACCGGCATCCGACTCCGGCATCCGACCCGATCCCGAGTTGCGCTGTTGACGTTACCTGGTCTGACGGGCGTCCGCGTCCGCGCTCCGGACTCAGCCCCACTGCTGGTCACCGAGCTCTTTCACCCGCAGGCCGCCCCCGCGTTCGACCACGGTCGCCGGCCCGACCGCATGGGCTCCGTACCGGGCCCTGATGGCGTCGACGGCTGCCTCCACCTCGGCGCGAAGCGGTCCGTCGGCTCGTCGCGGCGCCGCCTCGCCGCCCTCGGAGTCGAGCAGGCTGAGCTGGCGGCCGCCGGCGGTGGCGAGCGGCTCGAGCGAGGAGACGCTCACGCCGAGCAGCCGGACGCCGGGGCCTACGTCCACCCCCGAGAGCAGCTCGGAGGCGAGCCGGGCGATCTCCATCGAGCTGAACAGGGGCCCGGAGAGCGAGTGCGAGCGCGTGATGGTCGAGAAGTCCGCGAAGCGAAGCTTCACGTTGACGGTCCGCCCCGTGAGCCCGGCGGCCCTCAGGCGGGAGCCGACGGAGTCGGCGAGGCGGACGACCTCGGGGACGAGCTCGGCGTGGTCGTGGCGATCGGTCGGGAAGGTCTCCTCGTGCCCGACCGACTTCGGGTCGGTGCCCGCCTGGACCGGCCGCTCGTCACGGCCCCAGCTCAGGTCGTGGAGCTGGCCACCGAGTGCCCGCCCGAGCAGCCGCTCGAGCGCCGACCTGTCGAGCGCCGCCAGCTCGCCCACCGTGCTCACCCCGTAGCGCAGGAGACGCTCGCCGGTCTTCGGGCCGACGCCCCACAGGTCGCGGACCGGGCGGGGGTGCAAGAAGGCGAGCTCCTCCTCGGGGAGGACGACGACGACGCCCGGGCCCGGCTCGGGCCCGCGGGGGGACGGGCGCGGCTTGGCCTCCCTCGAGGCGAGCTTGGCGATGAGCTTGCTGCGCCCGACACCGACGGAGCACTCGAGGTGGAGCACCTCCCGGACACGGGCGCGGACACGCCGGGCGATCTCCTCGCTCGGGCCGAACAGGCGGTGACTGCCCGAGACGTCGAGGAAGGCCTCGTCGAGCGAGATCGGCTCGATGACGGGCGTGAACTCGAAGAAGACCCCGTGCAGCTGCCGGCTCACCTCGCCGTAGCGCTCGTGGCGGCCTGGGAGCACGACCGCGGCCGGGCAGCGCCGGCGGGCCTCGCCCATCGGCATGGCCGAGCGGACACCGGTCGCCCTCGCCTCGTATGAGCAGGAGGCGACCACGGCTCTCGGCCCGGTCCCGCCGACGATGACCGGCCGGCTGCGGAGGCTCGGGTCGTCGAGCACCTCGACGGCGGCGAAGAAGCAGTCCATGTCGACGTGCAGGACGTCGAGGCGGCCAGCGGACGCCGTCATGCGGCGAGCCGCCCGACGACCGCGGTTCCGAAGGCCTCGGTACCGCCCATCCAGCCGGCGGGCCCGAGCGACCGGGACCTGCGCACCGCCACGGCGAGCGCACGGCGCGGCGCCTCGTCGGTGAGCGCCGGCGTCACCGCCCTATCCCGTCGGCAGGTCCGACGGCGGGGGCTCGAGACCGAGTTCCCTCGCGAAGTCGCCGACGTCCTCGAAGCCCTTGTAGACGCTGGCGAACCGCACGGACGCGACGTCGTCGAGGAGCCGCAGGCGCTCGAGCACCGCCCGGCCGATCTGCTCGCTCGTCACCTGCGGCCCGTGCTCGCGCATCGCCTCCTCCACCTGGGCGGCGAGGGTCTCGATCTCGTCCTCGCGCACGGGACGGTTCTTGCAGGCCGCCCGCACGCCCGCCGCCACCTTCGCCCGCTCGAAGGGAACCCGCTGACCCGACCGCTTGAGCACCCAGATGACGGCTTCGGCGGCCCGCTCGTAGGTGGTGAACCGCCTGCCGCACCCGAGGCACTCGCGCCGGCGACGGATGGCCTCCCCCTGCTCCACCTCGCGTGAGTCGACGACACGGTCCTCGACCGAGGCGCACCAGGGGCATCTCACACACCGACCGTAGCGCCGCCGGGACGGTCAGTTCCGTCTACCTCGGCAGCAAGAGTCCGTCTCCGGGCTGGAGCTGCCGGCCGTGCAGCTGGGCCTCCAGCTGGTCCACGAGCGGCCGGGGATCGGCGCCGGGCTCCACCCTCGTGGCGATCGACCAGAGGGTGTCGCCGGGTCGGGCCACGTAGAGGTACCGACCCCCGACGAGCACCGATCCCGGCAGGCGCTCGATGCGGGTGGCATGTGCCGAGCTCGCGAGCGCGCCGACCCCGAACCAGGCGCTGACGAGTACGGCGAGGGTGGCGGCGCCGGGGAGGAGGCGCCGCAACCCTCGCAGACCGGCGGCCGGCCGCGCGGCCGGCGCCGTCCTTCGCACCGTGCCGGCACTCGGTGCGAGGACCGCGGTGCGACGTGCCTGGCCGGCCGGTGCCCTCCCGCAGGAGGGGGTGGCCGGGTCACCGACGGCCTGCGTCGAGGCGGCCGCCCGTCGAAGCGCTGGTCTGGTCGCGCCCGTCTCGACGCGCTCGTCGGCCCAAGCCCGCCTCGCCCTCAGGCGCTCGAGCTCACGTTCCAGCCAGGCGTCGGCGTAGGCGCGGGAACCGGGAGCCACCGCCTCGGTCTGGTGCGGCTCCGCCGACGGCTCGAGCCAGATGCGCTGCGCACTCGGGGGGTAGGCCACGAGTTGCTCCGCCAGCACGTTCCACCCGGCCCCCTCCGGCCTCGTCCTCTGCCCCGCTCGAGCCGAGGGGTGCGTCCTTCGGCGCGGCACTTCCGCCCGCGCCTCGTCGGCGGGTCCTTCCGACCACTGCTCAGCAAGTGCGCCCATGGTGCCCTCCTCGGGTCCGTCGGTGCTCCGATGCGGTGCCGGTCTCCCGCCCGCTCACGTACATACGTTCGGACACCTCATCCAACCACGAACGTGCGTTCGCTGTCAATGGGAGAGCGAACGCACGTTTCACGAACGAATGTTTGTATCCGCGACCGCCACCAGGTACCCTCGTGGCGTCCGACCACGAGAGGAGACGGGCATGGCCGAGACGACGCTCGCCGGGAAGCGGCGGCTGATCCTGGAGTTCATCGCCGAGCAGATCCGCCAGCGGGGTTACCCGCCTTCGGTCCGCGAGATCGGCGAGGCGGTGGGGCTGGCGTCCTCCTCCACCGTGCACGCTCACCTCCAGGTGCTGCAGCGCGACGGCTACCTGCAGCGCGACCCGACCAAGCCACGAGCCATCGTCGTCAACTTCGAGACGAATTCCGGCGCCGCCCTCCGGGTCCGCCCGGCCGCCCACGTACCGCTCGTCGGCGACGTGGCGGCGGGCACCGGGGTCCTCGCCGAGGAGAACGTCGAGGAGGTTCTGCCCATCCCCGAGGAGTTCACGGGAACCGGCGAGCTGTTCATGCTGCGGGTCCGGGGGGACTCGATGATCGAGGCGGGCATCTTCGAGGGCGACTTCGTCGTGGTGCGGCGCCAGCCGGACGCGGAGTCCGGCGAGATCGTGGTCGCCGGCATCCCGGGGGACGAGGCGACCGTGAAGACCCTGAAGCGCCGCAGGAACAAGATCGTGCTCGTGCCGGCGAACGCCCGCCTCTCCGAGCTCGAGTTCCGGCCCGACGAGGTCACCATCTACGGGAAGGTCGTCACCATTCTCCGGCGCCTGTGAGCGGCCCATGGCGTCACGGTACGAGCGGGGTGTGTCAGCTGGTCGGAGCTGGTCGGTCCGGGCACCTCACCAGTGCTTCGTGCCGCTCGGACCCGGTTCTCCGAGGCCCGCAGGGGCTCGGTGCCCTCGCGGGCGGGCGCGCCGACGGGTGCGGGGGAGCCCATGAGCTCTGCTCCCGCATCTGTCGCGGCGTCGGGGGCTTCGTCATCATGGTCGCGATCGTCTCGGGCTGGCGCTGGCCTGCGCAGTGCTCAGCCTCGCCGTGAGGCCCCAGGGCAGCGGGCGGACTCACCGGCCCGGTGAGGCGGCGGCCTCGGACCGGTGAGGCGGGCGCGCCGCTCGAGGCGGTTCAGCGCGAGATCACCGAGCGGACCGCCGCGAACGCCCGGTCGAGCTGGTCACGGTGGACCCGCTCACCGGCGGTGTGCGCCACGGTCGGCTCCCCCGGCCCGAAGTTGGCAGCCGGCACGCCGCGACTCGAGAAGAAGCTCACGTCGGTCCAGCCGAGCTTGGCCCTCGGG
>JAKACF010000102.1 GCA_021821585.1 Actinomycetes bacterium | reverse complement strand
GCCTCCGCCCTACACCCCGCCCTCCTACCCGGGGACGGGATGGGACGCCCCAGGCCGTTCCCCGGGGACCGGATACGGCACCGGCCAGGAGGACTACGTCCTCGCCGGCTGGTGGCGCCGGTTCGGTGGCTTCGTCGTCGACGCCTTGCTGTTCGTCGTCCTCACCTGGATCGTGCTCGGCGCCACCGGCGAGGCCTCGAAGCTGACCTCGGCCAAGCCGGCCACGGCCGCCACCGGAGTGCTCGCCACCGCGGTCATCATCGAGGTGATCGAGATCCTCTACGTCGTGGCGATGATCGGGTGGCGCGGTCAGACGCTCGGCATGATGGCAGCGAAGGTCCAGCTCCGGGACGCGAAGACGGGATCGGCCACCATCGGGTTCTCCAAGGCGCTCATCCGCGGGCTGACAGCCTCGGTCATCGGAGCCGCCGGGTACCTCGTCGCCGTGGGCGCCGTGCTTCCGCTGGTCAACTACCTGTGGCCCATCTGGGACCGCCGGAACCAGACGCTCCACGACAAGGCCGCCGGGACGGTGGCGGTGATGACAGGCCCGCCGGGCCGCCGCTAGGCGGCGGAAGGTCGCGGGACCGGGATGCGTTTGGGTACCTGAGAGACGAGGAGGCGAGATGGGTCTGTTCAGTTCATCGAAGCAGGAGATGGTCACGCCGGCCGAGGCGCTCCCCGGCCGGGACCAGGAGATGGAGGTGCCCGGGGCCCACTTCGTCCTCGGGACGCCGCTCCGCCCTCCCTTCCCCGAGGGCATGGAGACGGCGCTGTTCGGCCTCGGCTGCTTCTGGGGCGCCGAGCGCCGCTTCTGGCAGACCGATGGCGTCTACTCGACCGCCTCCGGCTACGCCGGCGGCTACACGAGGAACCCTACCTACGAGGAGGTCTGCACCCAGAAGACCGGGCACGCCGAGGTCGTCCTCGTCGTCTTCGACCCGGCGGAGGTGAGCTACGAGGACCTGCTCGGGGTCTTCTTCGAGTCCCACGACCCGACCCAGCTCATGCGCCAGGGCAACGACGTCGGCACCCAGTACCGCTCGGTCGTCCTGTGCGGGAGCGACGCCCAGCTGGCGGCGGCCGAGGCGGCCAGGGAGCGTTACCAGGAGGCGCTGTCGGCCGCCGGGTACGGCCGGGTCGTCACCGAGATCGAGAAGGCCGGCCCCTTCTACTACGCCGAGGACTACCACCAGCAGTACCTGGCGAAGAACCCGGCCGGCTACTGCGGCCTCGGGGGGACGGGCGTCTCCTGCCCGACCGGGATCCTCCCGGCCGGCGGCGACTCCTAGCGGGCAGACCGGCGCCTCCGAGGCGAGATGTCCGACCGGCGCCCGGACGTGAGCATCACCGTCTCTCCGGCCACCGCCGACCGCTTCGACGACCTCGCGGCCGTCTTCGGCCGGCGGGGGGCGGATCCCGGGTGGTGCTGGTGCCAGCTGTTCGTACGGCCCCGTGAGCTCGAGCCGCCGGACCCGGCGGACCGCCGGGGCGCGCTCTGCTCCGAGGTCGAGCGGGCCACCGTCGCCCCAGGCCTCATCGCCTACGCCGACGGCGAGCCGGCCGGATGGACGAGGGTCGGGCCGCGGGCGAGCCTCCCCGGGGTCACCGGGAACCGGGCCCTCGCCCGGGTCCTCGGTGGCGACCCGGCCTCGACCTGGTGGGTGGCCTGCTTCGCCGTCCGCCCCCGCCACCGTCGCATGGGGGTGGCCTCGGCGCTGCTCGAGGCGGCCGTCTGCTTCGCCCGCGACCACGGTGCCACCGCGGTCGAGGGCCATCCCATCGACGTGGCCGGGCTGCGCGCCGGCCGGGCGGCGGCCTCCTCGCTCTACACGGGCACACGGTCGCTGTTCGCCGCCGCAGGCTTCGTCGAGGTGGGGGCGACCCGGCCGACGAGGCCGGTGATGCGGCTCGAGCTCTGAGAGGCGCAAGAAGGCTGGCGAGACGAGCGGCCCGCCGTGGCTCCCGCCGCCGGCGGCGGTGAGTATCGTCCTAGCGATGCTGAGACCGGCTGCGCCGAGGCGCCTCGCGCTCACGCTCGGGGGCGTCGCCCTCGCCGTCGGGCTGTACTTCCTGCTCGAGGCCGCCTCCGTCCACGCCTTCGTCCCCAACTCCGACGGCGCGACGGTGGTGCTCGAGGGGAAGGCGCTGCTCGGCGGCAACCTCCTGCTGCGCCACTGGAACATCTCGCTCGACTCGTTCTGGCTGGTGGACGTGCTCTGGTACGCCGTCGCCGCCGCCTTCGTCGGCGTCAAGGCGGCGCTCCTGCACGCCGTCCCGGCCGCCATCGCGGCCGTCGCCATCGTCGTCGGGGTGGCGATGGCGGTCGAGGAGCGCCGTGGCGCCGCCGCCGTGGCGGCCGGCGGGACCGTCATCGCCATCCTCGCCCTACCCTCGCAGGCCCTCGCCCAGTTCCTGCTGCGGGGCCCGCTGCACGTCGGGACGGCCCTGTGGGCGCTCGTCGCCTTCCTCGGGCTGCGGCGGGGCCGCTTCGGGTGGGGATGGGTCGTCGCCGTCGTCTTCTTCGCCGCCGGCATGCTGAGCGACCTGCTGATCCTCGCCTTCGGCGTCGTCCCGGCCGCCCTCGCCGGGGTGACCGCCTCGCTCAGAACCCGTGACTGGCGCCGAGGCGTCCCCCTCGTCAGCGCGGCCGTCGTCTCGGGCGTGCTCGCCGAGGCCGGCCGGGTGACGCTTCGCGCCCTCGGGGCCTTCAAGATCGCGTCGGCCAACCCGATCTCGTCTCCGCACCAGATGCTGCTCGACGTCCGCCACGGCCTGCACGAGGCGGTCCAGATGCTCGGGGTCGGCAGCAGCTACTACGGGCTCGGGGGCGAGCCGACCGCCCTCAGCTACGTCCACCTCGTGGCGATCGCCCTCGTCGCCGTGGCGGTCGTCGGGTCGCTGCTGGCTGTCGTCTGGGGGTCGCTGCGCGGCCGGCTCACCGTCGTCGGCCCCTCGAGCGAGCAGGCCTTCCGGCTCGACGACCTGCTCCTGTTCGCCACGCTCGCCTCGGGGGCCGTCTTCGTCATGCTGGCCACGGTCCCGGACCCCCAGTACGCCCGCTACCTCACCTCCGGCATCATCTTCGGCACCATCCTGACCGGGAGGATGGTCGGGCGTGTCGCCTCGGTCGTCTCGTCCCGCCTCCTCGGCGGGGCGCTGGCGGCCGCCGGGCTCGCCGTCGCCGGCTGCTTCGCGGCCGGCCTCGCCTTCGACATCGCCCAGCCGGCTCCGGTCACGAGCGCCTCCGACCTCGTCGGCTTCCTCGAGTCGCACCACCTCCTGCAGGGGGTGGGCGCCTACTGGTCGTCCTCGATCGTCACCGTCGAGTCGGGCGGCAAGGTCGAGGTCCGGCCGGTCGTCGTGCCCTTCGGCCACGAGATCCGCCAGTACGACCGGAACTCCTCTGGCACGTGGTACCGGGGAGGGACCGGCGACTTCCTCGTCTACGAGCCGGGGGCGCCCTGGGGAGGCGTCGACCAGCAGAACGCCGTCGACACCTTCGGCCCGCCGGCCCGCTCCTACAACGTCTACGGCTACGAGGTGCTCGTCTGGAACAAGCAGCTCGTCGTCCCGGCGAACCCGGGGAGTCGCTGACCTCAGATGTTGGCGAGGTCCTCGCTCGGGTAGGCGCGGAAGGCGATGAGCGTCCTCGTCCGGGTGATGCCCTTCAAGGTGGCGATCTTGCCGGTGACGAGCTCGGCGAGCTTCTCGTGGTCGACCGCCCGCACCATCGCCACGAGGTCCTCGTCGCCGGCGACCGAGTAGGCGACGTCGACGCCATCGACGTCGGCGAGGGCCCGTCCGAGCGAGGCCACCCGTTCGGGGTCCGCCTTGATGAGGACGATCGCGTTGACCATGGGAGGGATGCTAGGTCCTCGCCCGGCCGGGCTCAGCCGTTGATCGGTCCCGAGGTCGCCTGCAGGCTGGCGCCGCTCCGCCCGGACCGGGCGGCGAGCACCTCCGCCACGATGGCGACGGCGGTCTCCTCGGGGGTGCGCGACCCGAGGTCGAGCCCGGCCGGGCCGCGCACCCGGTCGAGGTCCCCGGCGGGCAGGCCGGCTCGTGCGAGCCGTTCCCGGCGCGCCGCCTGGGTGTGGCGGGAGCCGAGGGCACCGACGTAGCAGCCCCGCCCGAGCGCGTCGGCGAGGGCCGGCGTGGCGAGGTCGTGGTCGTGGGAGAGGACGACGAGGGCGTCGGACGGCCCGAGGCGCGAGACGAGGGCCCGCGCCCGCTCGCCGTAGGCGGCGTCCACCTCCACGCTCCAGCCGAGGAGGGCGCCCTGGGCGACGAGCGCCTCGGCGAGCTCGCCCTCGCCGATCACGACGAGGGTCGTCGTCGGCAGGTAGACCTCGACGACGAGCGCGCTCGAGCCGGTTGCCCGCACCATGCTCACCTCCCGTCCCCCTCGGAGAGCGTCACGCGCCGCCTGCTCGGCGAGCTCGTCGGCGGCGGGGTCCGCCAGCCTGCCGTGCCGGACGAGCGACCCGGTGGCCCGGTCGGCCACGAGGGCGACGACACCACCCGACGCTCCCTCGAGGGTGGCCATCGCCACCGCCATCCCGTCCGCCAGCGCCCGCCAGGCCGCCGCCGGCACGGCGTCGGCGGCGGTGACGAGGACCGTGGCGACGCCGCCGCAGGCGAGGCCCGCCGCCACCGCCGCCTCGTCGCCGACGGGGAGGTCGAGCAGGCGGACGGGTCCGACGAGCTCGCCGGGAGGGATCGAGCCGGCACCGCCGAGCAGGCGCCCGCTCAGCGAGCCGTCCGGCCGGGCCAGCACGGCCTCGCCGGCCCGCCGCCCCCCGAAGCCCTGGAAGGAGACCACCCGCCCGACGACGGCGCCGCTCCCGTTCTCGGCGGCCCGAAGTGCCTCGCCGGCGAGCTCCCGCAGCGCGGGGCGCGGGGGCGGGGCGCTCGTCTCAGCTGTGGGCGGCGGTGGATCCGTGGCGGTCGTGGCCCCAGGGTACCGGGGCCCGGCGGGCGGGATCGGCCCGGTCATTCGGAACGGGCCGGCCGCAGCGCCCGATCAGCCGGTCTCCTCGATGGCGTACTCGGGGCAGTTGGCGATGGCGAGGCGGGCCTTCTCCTCGAGCTCGGGCGGGACGGTGCCGTCGCCGACGACGCTCGAGAGCCCGTAGTCGTCGATGTCGAACAGCTCGGGGGCGAGCCCGTAGCAGCGGGCGTGTCCCTGGCACTTCTCCGGGTCGACGCGGATCCTCACGAGAAGACCACCGGGAGGCGGCGGGGACCGCGCACCTGGCCGCCTGCCCAGGTCACCTCCGCCTCGTCGGCCAGGCGGAAGTCCGGGATGGCGGCCAGCCACTCCTCGAGGGCGACCCGCAGCTCCATCCGGGCGAGGTTGGAGCCGGCGCAGCGGTGGATCCCCGACCCGAAGGCCACGTGGCGGTTGTGGGCCCGGTCGAGGACGACGCGGTCGGCCTCGGGGAAGACCTCCGGGTCTCGGTTGGCGGCCGGGAAGTTCATGAGGACGCGGTCGCCGGCGCGCATCGGGCAGCCGTGGAAGTCGACGTCCTCGGTGACGAGACGGGCCATCGTGACCGGGGAGTAGGCCCGCAGCAGCTCCTCGACGGCGAGCGGCCAGACCTCGGCGTCCGACAGCAGCCAGGCGCGGTCGGAGGGATGGGTGGCGAGGTGCCAGAGCGAGGAGCCGATGGCGCTCCAGGTGGTGTCGATGCCGGCGATGAGGACGAGGGCGGCCGCTCCGAGGACGACGCTGTCCTCGATCGGGCGGCCGTCCACCTCGCTGCGCAGCAGCTCGCTCAACAGGTCGTCGCCCGGCTCGCCCCGCCGGCGCTCGAGCTCGGGCACGAAGTAGTTGATGAGCGACTCCATCCCCGCCAGTCGCCGCTCGGCGTCGTCGGCGAACTCGAGGACGTCGCGCACCCAGCCGGTGAAGGTGTCGGAGAGCTCGGCTGGGACCCCGAGGACGTGGGCGATCACCCGGACCGGGATCTGCTGGGCGTAGTCGGCGGCGGCGTCCGCCCGGTGCCCGGCGCGCACGCCGGCGATCAAGCGGCGGCAGAGCTCCCTCGTCATCGGCTCGTAGGAAGCCACCTTGCGGTGCGAGAACCAGGGGAGCAGGAGGCGGCGGGTCCAGGTGTGCAGCGGCGGGTCGGCCGAGATCGGCGGCAATCCGTAGGGCAGCACCGGCTCCTCGGGCTCCTCGCCCTCGAAGGGGATCACGGCCACCTCCACCGAGCTGAAGTGCTCGATGTCGTGGGCGATGGCCGTCACGTCCTCGTAGCGCGTCGGGAGCCAGTTGCTGCCCCGCCGGTTGGTGTGGGCGATCGGACACGAGCCCCGCAGGTCGTCCCAGATCGAGAAGGGGTCGACGAGGTAGCGCGGGTCCATGACGTCGAAGTCGCTGTCCCAGGCTTCGACCGGTGGCGTAGCCGTCATCACTCTTCCTCCGCTCCGGCTACCCCTCGCCGTCCGCCAGCCTAGGCGCGCGGCGGACGGCTCGTGATGTCAGGCAGGCTGCCAGCGCCCTCACGCCGGGACCCGGCTCAGTCGCCGGACGGGTTCTCCTCCCACCACTGGCACCACCACCCGTCGCCGACGAGGATGCGCACCTTCGGGTGCCAGCAGTACGAGATGTCCTTGTAGGGCTCGAGGTAGTACCGGCAGTTCTCGCAGCGCTCCTCGCCCGAGGGACGGCCCTTCAGCACTGCGTTCTCGGCCAGATGGCGCAGCTCGATCGACAGCTTCTCGTCGATCTCCTTCGGCTCCGGCTCCGGGATCACGTAGTCAGACACGTCGCGAACCTATCGGGCGGCCAGCGCAGGCGCCGCCGGCGGCGCTCAGTCGGTGAAGGTGAGCGCCCGGAAGCGGGTGACGAGGTCGGGCGGGATGTGGCGGTCGTCGAGCTCGACCCGGCCGTACAGCCAGAGCAGGAGGTCCGAGGCCGTCGCCGTGAGGGTGGGCACGTCGGCCGCCGCCCCCGGCGAGACCCGGAGGGTGCCCGGGACGGCGTCGTCGCCGATGGTCCAGGCCGGCCCCGCCCCGGCAGAGGCGAGCACCAGCTGGCCGCGGAGCGGCGGCCGGGCGGGCTCGGCCGGGTCGGCCGCGGTCGAGAGGGAGAAGGTGAGGAACTCCTCGACCGCATCGGCGGCGATCTCCTCGTCGATGACGAGGCGGCGCCCGCGCGCATGGGCGGCGTCGAAGTGGTGGACCGCCGCCTCCTGGACCTGGTGCCGGGCGACGAAGCCCACGTCCTGGCGGGCGGGTGCCCAGGTCCACACATGTGCCGAGAACGGGACCGTCGCCAGCACCTCGACGAGGTGGGCGGCCCCTCCCCGGAAGGCCTCGACGAGCTGGTCCCGCTCGGGGGCGGCCGGCCGGCTGCTCTCCTCGGGCGGGCTCGTCAGGCGTTGCTCGACGATCGTCGACCAGAACCAGTGGACGTCCACGAGGTGCTCGAGCAGGGCGGCGACGTCCCAGCCGGGGCAGTGCTCCACCGCCGCCCCGAGGTTGCCGGCGGCGAGCGAGGCGATGTCCTCGCAGTGCTCCTCGATCGCCTGCAGCCACCTCCGCCCGTCCACCGGCTCAGCCTACGGGAGCCCTGCGCCGGGTGCAGAGAGCTCCCGTTCGAAGACGAGGAGCTCGTGGACGGCGCGGCGTGGTCGCGCCTCGCCGGGCCGGGGGAGGGCGCGCAGCTCGGCGACCACCGGTGCGACCACGGCCGCGAAGGCCTCGGGCGAGAGGTCGAGCAGGATGGCGGCGGTCCGTCGCTCGAGCCGGTCGGCCTCCTCGTCCGGGCTCTCGCCGTAGTGCTGCGGGGTCGTGAGGCCCCGGTGGACGAGGCGGAGGCCGGCGGCCCGGGCGAGCTCGACGACGAGCTCGGGACGGTACCTTCGCCCCTCGGGCGGGAGCAGGGCGAGGTACATGGGCCGGACGATCCGGTCGATCTCGTCGGGCGGCCCGGCAGGGGCCGCCAGCACGACCGCGAGGCGCCCGCCGGGCCGCAGGGCGCGGGCCGCCTCCCCGAGGACGCCCGCCACCCGGGCGACGAGCTGCAGGACCCAGACCATGACGGCGGTGTCGACGGCGCCAGTCGCCACCGGGAGCCGCTCGGCGTCGGCCACGGCGACGGCCGGGCCGAGCCGTCGCGCCGCCACCGCCAGCATGGCGGGCGAGAGGTCGATGCCGACGAGGCGGCACCCCGTCGCCGCCTCGAGGGGGGCGGCGACGGCGCCGGTGCCGACGCCGATCTCGAGCAGCCTCGTGCCGGCGACGAAGGGCGCCAGATCCGCCGCCAGGCCCCGGCCGCGGGCGAGGCCTCCCCGGGTGGCGTCGTAGACGCCGGCGAGGCGCTCGAAGGAGACCGACCCCGCGTCGGGCACTCCGGCGCCTTCTGCTCTCAGCCCCGGGTGAGCGGCTTGTAGGCGATCCGGTGCGGCTGGTCCGCCTCGAGGCCGAGCCGCTTGTGGCGGTCGGCCTCGTAGTCGCTGAAGTTGCCCTCGAAGAAGCGGACCTCGGAGTCGCCCTCGAAGGCGAGGACGTGGGTGGAGACCCGGTCGAGGAACCACCGGTCGTGGCTGATCACGACGGCACAGCCGGGGAACTCGAGAAGGGCCTCCTCGAGGGCGCGCAGCGTGTCGACGTCGAGGTCGTTCGTCGGCTCGTCGAGGAGCAGGACGTTGCCCCCGGACTTCAGCACCTTGGCGAGCTGCACCCGGTTCCGCTCGCCCCCCGAGAGCTGCCCGACGAGCTTCTGCTGGTCGCTTCCCTTGAAGCCGAAGCCCGAGACGTAGGCGCGGGCGTGCACCTCCCGGTTCCCGACGACGATCCGCTCGAGCCCGCCGGTGATCTCGTCGAAGACGGTGGAGGCGGGATCGAGCGCCTCGCGGGACTGGTCGACGTAGGCGAGCACCACGGTCGACCCCGTCTCGAGGCTGCCCGAGTCGGGCTTGTCCTCGCCGGTGATCATCTTGAACAGCGTCGTCTTGCCGGCGCCGTTCGGCCCGATCACCCCGACGATGCCGCCGGGCGGCAGGAGGAACGACAGGTCGTCGATGAGCAGGCGGTCGCCGAAGCCCTTCACGAGGTGCTCGGCGTCGATCACCTGGTCGCCGAGGCGCGGACCGGGCGGGATGGTGATCTCGAGCCGGTCGGCCCGCCGCTCGGCCGCCTCGGCCTCGGCCACGAGGTCGTTGAAGGCGTTGATGCGCGCCTTGCCCTTGGCCTGGCGGGCCCGGGGCGACATGCGGATCCACTCGAGCTCGCGCTGGAGGGCCTCCTGGCGGGAGCGGTCCGCCTTCGCCTCGGCCGCCAGGCGAGCCTGCTTCTGCTCGAGCCAGGAGCTGTAGTTCCCCTCCCAGGGGATCCCCGCCCCCCGGTCGAGCTCGAGGATCCAGCCGGCGACGTTGTCGAGGAAGTAGCGGTCGTGGGTGACGGCGACGACGGTGCCCGGGTACTCCTTCAGGGTCC
>JAKACF010000101.1 GCA_021821585.1 Actinomycetes bacterium | reverse complement strand
CTTCGGCACGATCTGGGCCTACTTCAAGCTCGTCGAGCGCGGGGTGCGGACACCCTCCAGAATCGACTGGTGGGGGAACATCACCTTCGCCGTCGGTCTCGTCGCCGTCCTCGTCGGCATCACCTACGGCATCGAGCCCTATGCGGGCCACTCGATGGGGTGGACCAACCCGCTCGTCCTCGCCGCACTCGGCGGCGGGGCGGCGGTGCTCCTCCTCTTCGCCTACATCGAGACGAAGGTCGCCAACCCGATGTTCCGCCTCCCGCTGTTCCGCATCCGGGCCTTCGCCGCCGGCAACGTGGCGAGCCTGCTGGCAGCCCTCGGCCGGGGCGGCCTCATGTTCATCCTCATCATCTGGCTGCAGGGGATCTGGCTGCCCCAGCACGGCTACAGCTTCAGCCAGACCCCGCTGTGGGCCGGCATCTTCATGCTGCCGCTCACGGTCGGCTTCCTCGTCGCCGGGCCGGTCTCGGGCTTCCTCTCGGACCACTTCGGTGCCCGGCCGTTCGCGACCGGCGGGATGATCGCCGCGGCGGCGAGCTTCGCCCTGTTCGAGCTCCTGCCGGCGAACTTCAACTACCTCTGGTTCGCCCTCTTGCTCCTCCTGAACGGCCTCGCCATGGGCCTGTTCTCCTCGCCGAACCGTGCCGGGATCATGAACAGCCTGCCGCCCAACCAGCGGGGCGCGGGCTCGGGGATGACGGCCACCTTCCAGAACTCGGCCATGGTGCTGTCGATCGGCATCTTCTTCACCCTCATCATCACGGGCCTCGCGACCGAGCTCCCGGCCACCTTGTACCACGGCCTCGTCGCAGAGGGCGTGCCGTCCCGGGCTGCCGGCGCCGTCTCCCACCTCCCGCCGACGGGCGCCCTGTTCGCCGCCTTCCTCGGCTACAACCCGATGTCGCACCTGCTCGGGCCGAGCCTGTCGCACCTCTCCCGTGCCCATGCCGCCTACCTGACGGGACGGTCGTTCTTCCCGCACCTCGTGTCGGCGCCGTTCATGAACGGGCTGCGGGAGGCCTTCGACTTCTCGGTGGCGGCCTGCGCCGTGGCGGCGGTGGCCTCCTGGCTGCGAGGCGGCAAGTACCACTACGTGGAAGGCGCCGAGGTCGGCCTCGAGGCCGTGACCTCCGCCGTGCCGGGCAGCCTGGCGCCGGTCGTGAACGAGAGCCGCGCCCCGGCCCGCCACGCTGCGAGCGCGGTCCCGGCGCCCCGGCGCGAGCGGCCCCGGCGCCGCCACCTCGACCGGCAGGAAGCCGGCCGCAAGCCGTGAGCGGGCACGCCCGGGAGCCGGGCGGGACCGAGGAGCGCGATGCCCGCTACGGCATCGGCGAGGTCGCCTCCCGGGCCGAGGTCTCCGAGCGGACCCTGCGCTACTACGAGGAGGTCGGCCTGCTCGTGCCCGCCGCCCACCGGCCCGGCCACAACCGCCGATACTGCGACGCCGACGTGCGGCGCGTGCTGCGGATCCGGGAGCTGCAGTCGCTCATGGGGTTCAACCTGGAGGAGATCCGGAGGGTCGTCTCGGCCGAGGACCGCCTGGACGCCCTCCGCACCCGCTACCGGGGAGGAGCCGACGAGGCCGAGCAGCGCGCCCTCCTCGAGGAGGCCGAGGAGGTCCTCGAGGGCGTCCGCGGCGAGGTGACGGCCAAGCTCGAGGCGCTGTCCGCCTTCCTCGCCGAGCTCGACGAGCGGATCGAGCGCCACCGCCGACGCCTGCGGGCGCCCTCGGGCGCTCTCGCCCGCAGCTCCTCCCGGCCGCCGGGGTGAGCCCGCCCCGGCGGCGCCGGGGCACGACGGGGAGCGGACAAGATGGGGAGGTGACCCGGGCCGGCTACAGCGTCGTCTTGCGCGCCCCCGGCGTCCGGTTCCTCCTCGCCACCTCGCTCGTCGCTCGCCTTCCGGTCGCCATGGTGAACCTGGCGATCATCCTCCGGGTGGCGCACGGCAGCGGCTCCTACGGCCGTGCCGGGGTGGTCGCCGCCTCGTTCGTCCTCGGCACCGCCGTCGGCTCGCCCGCCCTCGGGCGCCTCGCCGACACCCTCGGGCGCCGACCGGTGCTCGTGGCGGCCGGCGTCGGCAGCGCCGCCGGCCTCGTCGGCCTGGCGCTGATCCCGGTCCGCGACAGCCTCCCCCTGTTCCTGCTGGCGGCCGGCGCCGGCCTCAGCCTGCCCCCGGTGGCGCCCGCCGTCCGGAGCCTCTGGCGCCACCTCGTGCCGGCCGAGCAGACGAGCAGCCTGTACGCCATCGACGCCACCTTGCAGGAGGTCACCTTCATGGCCGGCCCGGCGCTCGTCGCCCTGTCGAGCACGCTGGCGAGCCCGGCGGCGGCCCTCGTGCTGAGCGGGTTCTTCGGCCTTGTCGGGACGCTCGCCGTGACGTCGCACCCGGCCACGGCCGGGAGGTCCGACCGCCACCGCGAGGGTGCGCTCCCCGGAGCCTCGCGCCCGAGGGCGCGCACCCCGGCGCTGAACGTCCTCTCGCTCACCGCCGGCTTCTTCCTCACCGCCATCGGGGCCGTCGAGGTGGCGGTCGTCGCCTTCGCCGGCCGTCACCACGACGCCCACCAGGCCGGACTGCTGCTCGTCGTGTGGAGCGCCGGCTCGCTCGTGGGCGGGCTGCTGTTGGGCTCCCGGGTCGCCCACGCAGGCGCGTCCGCCGTCGCCCCGCTCATGGCGACGGCGGCGGCGGGCTTCGCCCTCCTCGTGGCTGCGCCCGGCGTCGGCGTGCTGTACGCCCTGTTGTTCCTCGCCGGCAGCGCCATCTCGCCGGGCTTCAGCCTCCTCTACGACCTCGTCGGCCGTACCTCGGCGGCATCGGTCTCCGTCGAGGCCTTCAGCTGGGTGGCGAGCGCCATCCAGCTCGGGGCGTCCGCCGGGGCGGCACTCGGCGGCATGCTCGTCGACGCGGCCGGACCGAGCGCCTCCTTCGCCGTCGGAGGGGGGATCGCCCTCGTCGCGAGCGCGGTCGCCCTCCTCGGCGGCAGGGTCGTGGCGAGGGCGGCGGTCGCAAGCGCCCTCCCGGCGCTTGCGGACTGAGGCCGCCGCCCGGCCGGGGTTGTCTAGGGGGTTAGACTGGGCCCGTGAGCCCGGTCGTGGACACCGACGAGCTGGCGGACGCGAAGGACCTCGCCCTGCTCTTGAGGCTGGCCCACCCGAACAGCGTGAGCACCTACCAGCGCCGCTACCCCGACATGCCCCGGCCTGTGGTCGACCTCGGCGTCGGGCGGCCGAAGCTGTGGCTCCGTCCAGAGGTCGAGCGGTGGCTCGAGACGAGGCGGAGGTGACGATCCGCTCGAACGACCCGTGCTGGTGCGGCAGCGGCCGCAAGTTCAAGCGCTGTCACCGCGCCCCGGGCGAGACGGTCCGACGGGGCACGACGAGCGCCCGCCGGCAGGTGCCGGCAGGGATCGAGCGGCCCGACTACGCCGCAGACGGGCGGCCGAGGCGGACCCGGGAGCCGCTTGTGAAGGACCCTGCCACCATCGAGAAGATGCGGCGGGCGGGCCGGGTCGCACGGGCCGTGCTGGAGGCGGCCGGGGCGGCGGTCGCGCCGGGGGTGACCACCGACCACCTCGACGCCGTCGCCCACGAGACCTGCCTCCGTCTCGGCGCCTACCCGAGCCCGCTCAACTACCGCGGCTTCCCGAAGTCGATCTGCACGTCGGTGAACGAGGTCATCTGCCACGGCATCCCCGACGACCGGCCCCTCGCCGAGGGCGACATCGTGAACATCGACGTCACCGTCTTCCTCGACGGGGTGCACGGCGACACGAACGCCACCTTCGGCGTCGGCGCCCTCGACCCGGTGTCGGCACGCCTCGTCGAGGTCACCCGCGCCTGCCTCGCCCTCGGGATCGAGGCCGTGGCGCCGGGCCGACCGGTCTCCGACATCGGGCGGGCGATCGAGCGTCACGCCACCGCCGCCGGGTTCAGCGTCGTCCGCTCCTTCGTCGGGCACGGCATCGGGACGGTCTTCCACAACGGGCTCTCCATCCCCCACTTCTTCGACCCGGCGGCGGACACGCCCATCGAGGAGGGGATGACGTTCACCATCGAGCCGATGGTGAACGTCGGTGGGTCCGCCGCCCGGATGTGGGACGACGGCTGGACAGCCGTCACGGCCGACGGCGCACGAAGCGCCCAGTTCGAGCACACGCTCGCCGTGGTGGACGGGCGGGCCGAGGTGCTCACCGGCGGGGAGGGCGGGTACGGCTCGCCCTGAGCCCGTCGCGGGGCACCCGGGCTTCCGTCTCCTCGGAGGGCTCGCGCTCGTCGCCGTCGCCACGCTGCTCGGCAGCTGCACGACGACGGGTGGGGGGCCGACCGGCGAGGCGCCGTCGAGCGCCCCACCGTCGACGACGAGCGTCTCGACCACGACGAACCAGCCGCCGACGACCGCCCCGGCGACCACGACGGCCCCGCCGACGACCGCCTCGCTCGCCGGCTGGAGCGAGGAGCGGCTGCTCGCCCAGCTCGTGATGGTCGGCGGCAGCTTCACCGACCTCGCCTCGTCGTCCGCCTCCGTCCGCGCCGGGGCAGGGGGACTCGTCCTGTTCGGCCAGCCCCCGGCGGGATCGGGTCCCTCCATCCGCACCGGCATCGCCCAGCTGGTCGCAGCAGCGCGGGTGCGTCCCTTCGTCTCGACCGACGAGGAGGGCGGGGGCGTCGCCCGACTCTCGGAGGTCATCGGCGCCCTGCCCTGGCCCCGGGAGATGGCCGCCACGCTGTCGCCGGCAGAGGTGCGCCGCCTCATCGCCACGCGGGCGTCGGCGATGCGACAGCTCGGGGTCGACATGGACCTCGCTCCCGTCCTCGACACCGCCCCCGCGACCGAGACCGTCGGCGCGGAGAACCTCCGCTCCTTCAGCGAGGACCCGGCGACGGCCGCCTCCTACGGCGTCGCCTTCCTCGAGGGTCTCCGTGAGGGTGGCGTGCTGGCGGTGGGCAAGCACTTCCCCGGCCTCGGCCACGTGAGCGCCAACACCGACCTCGGTCCCGCCAGCGTCCCTCCGCTCCCCGAGCTCGAGGGCCGCGACCTCGTGCCCTTCGAGGCGGCCATCGCGAGCCACGTGCCGGTCGTGATGATGAGCAACGCCACCGTGCCGGGCTTCGGCAGCGGTCCGGCCACGCTCGAGGCCGCCGCCTACGCCTACCTCCGCCACCTCGGCTTCACAGGCGTCATCCTCACCGACAGCCTGGACACCGGCTCCATCCGGGCGGCCGGCTACACGGCACCGCAGGCCGCCGCCAGAGCCGTCGAGGCCGGGGCGGACATGGCGATGGTCACCTCGCCGGGCGACTTCGAGCCGACGGTGGCGGCCCTCGAGCGGGCCGTCGCAACCGGGGCGCTCCCCCTCGCACAAGTACGGGCCTCGGTACGGCGAATCCTCGCCCTGAAGGGCGGCTGACCCCCTCTCCGACCGGCGAGGACGGCCCCGGCGGCTCGTAGCATGGAGGTCGTGCGGGCTCTCCGGCGCGTCGCCTCCCTCTTCGCCGCCGGACTGCTGGCCCCGGTGCTGCTCACGGCCTGCTCGCACGCCGGCGGCGACCTGCCGCAGGCGGCGCCGGTCGCCACCGAGCCAGCGCCGCCGCTCGTCCCGCATCCCTTCGGGCGGCTCGCCTGCCACCACGAGCACGGCGTGCGCTTCTGCCCGGGCAACGGGGGATCGACGCGGGTCCCGAGCTTCGACGGGGTGCCGCTCGACGCCGACGTCACCCTTCCCGCCGCCGGGCGCGGGCCTTTCCCGCTCATCGTCATGCTGCACGGCCTGGCGGCGAACAAGACCGAGTTCGAGTCGACCCGCGACGACCACGGGATCGACAACGTGAGCTTCGCCGCCGCCGGCTGGGCCGTCCTCACCTACACCGCCCGGGGCTTCGGCGACTCCTGCGGGACGGCCGCCTCCCGGCGCCACACGCCCGGGTGCGCCAGGGGCTGGCTCCACCTCGCCGACCAGCGCTACGAGGCGCGCGACACCGAGTACCTCGCCGGGCTGCTCGTCGACGAGGGCCTCGTCAAGCCGGCGATCGCCGTGGCGGGCGTCTCCTACGGGGCGGGCCAGGCGCTCGAGCTCGCCGTGTTGAAGAACCGCGTCCGCCTCGGGAACGGGCGGTTCGTCCGCTGGACGAGCCCGCACGACCACGTCCCGATGTCGATCGGCGCCGTCTACGCCGAGTGGGGGTGGGACGACCTCGCCACCGCCCTCGTCCCGAACGGCCACCTCCTCGTCGGCTCGGGCGGCTACAGCCCCGCCCGTGCCGACCTCGTCCCGCCGGGTGTCGAGAAGCAGTCGTGGGACTCCCTGCTCTACGCCGCCTCCACGACCGGCTACCTGGCACCGCCCGGTACGGAGAGGAGTGCCGACCTCACGACCTGGGAGCGGGCCATCTCGGCCGGTGAGCCCTACAGCCGGACCGACCTCGGCTACCTCCGCCAGCTGCAGGAGTTCCACTCGGCGATCGGCGTCCCGATGCCGGCCGGCGGTCCCGCCCCGACGGTGATGGAGAACGGCTGGACCGACACGCTCTTTCCCGTCTCCGAGGCCCTCCACTTCTCCGAGCGGGAGCGCGCCGACCACGTACAGGCTCGGTTGCTCCAGATCTTCGACGACGTCGGCCACGGATGGGCGGGGAACCAGCCCTCCGAGCTCTCGATCCAGAACGCGGACGCCACGGCCTTCCTCGACGACGTCATGCTCGCGCACCGACGGCCGCTGACCGGCGTGATCGCGCTCGCCACGACCTGTCCGCCGAGCCGCGAGCCGGCGTCACGGGCCAGCTCTCCCACCTTCGCCGGGCTGGCGGAGGGGACCGTCTCGTTCCGCTCGAGCCCCGCCTCCGTCAAGACCGTCACCTCGTCGGGAGGAACGGCCGCCGTGGCGGCGAGCCTCGACCCCGCCTACCACTCGACCTACTGCGACCCCCTCCCGGCGGCGCCCGGACCGGGCACCGCCAGCTACGCCGTCCTCGGGCCTCGCGCCCGGCCGGTGACCCTCGTCGGGCCCTACCGGGTCTCGGCCAGCCTCGCGGTGACCGGCGACGACGCCGAGCTCGTCGCCCGGCTGTGGGACGTGGACCCGGCGACGGGGCGGCGCCAGCTCGTCGAGGCCGGCGTCTACCGGCCGGCGTTCGGGCAGGCACCCGGGGCGAGCCCGGCGGCGAGGGGGACCGTCCGGGCGAGCTTCGAGCTCTCGGCCAACATGTGGACCCTCGTCCCCGGCCACCGGCTCGTCCTCGAGCTCCTCGGGAAGAGCCCGCCGTGGTTCCGGCCCTCCAACGGCACCTTCGCAATCTCGGTCTCGCACCTGGTCGGCTCGATCGGCGTCCGGCCGGCCTAGACGGGCCGGCTGTGGCTCAGAGGCGCCGCACGACGCCCTCGACCCACGCCCGCTGGGCGGGGCTGAGCAGCGCGTCGGAGCCCGTCTCCTGCTGGTCGAGCGCCGGGCGGAGGACGGCCACCGGCTCGCCCAGCGCGAGCGCCCACTTCCCGCCGTCGAGCTTCGAGCACAAGACTCCCTCGTAGCCATAGCGCAGGGCCCGGGCGGCGTTGAGGACGGCGTAGGCCATGGTCCCGTGCTCGATCCCCCAGCCGAGCTCGTCCCGGAGGGCGGCGAGGACGAGCTCGCGGGGGACCGGGCCGACCAGCTCCGCCGGGGGAGGACCCTCGACGGCGACGCCGGACTGGCGGACGACGGCGTAGTGCAGCGCGAGGTCCGGGTCCCCGTCCGTGCCGCCGCCGACGACCACCCTCTCCCCGTCCGGGCTCGAGGCGACGTGGACGACGAAGGAGAAGGGAGGTGCCGCCGAAGCCGCGGCCGCCCGGGTGACGGCCGAGGCCTCGAGGCCGGCCCCCGGACAGGACGGCACCCCGAGCAGGGCCCGGCCGAGCTCCCGGGCAGCCGCCGGCTCGAGCGGTTGCTCGAGGACGAGGACGAGGTCGACGTCGCTCCGCCCTCGGGCGAACCCACCGAGGGCGGCCGAGCCGTGCAGGTAGCAGGCCGAGACCACCACCCCCTCGACCGACCGGGCCGCCGCCGTGAGCGCCCGTGCGTAGCGCCGGACCTCCGGTGGCGTCACGCGCGAGCGACGCGCCATGGGACCAGTCTGCCCGCGGGGTGACGGTGCCGCCCGGCCGGGCAGGCGCAAAGGGGGCGAGTCCACAAGGCGGTTCCCGGGGAGCCCCTGATCGAGAGGAGACGAGGCCCCGCCCGGAGACGGGCTCACCGGCGGACGGGCCAGAGCGCGAGGGCCGCCGTCGGAGGCCGAAACGGCCCGCCCGGACCGCGCTCCGGTCACCGCTGCCGGCTGCCTCACCGCCTTGACAGCCGGCCCGGCGAACTGGTCTTGTCGTGCGATGACGGGGACCGAGGGGGGAGGGGGCCGGGTCGAGGGACGACTCGGCCCCGCCGAGCTCGCCGAGGCAGTGGCGGCCGGGACGGTCGACACCGTCGTGGTCGCCATGACCGACATGCAGGGCCGCCTCCAGGGAAAGCGGGTCGACGCCCGCTTCTTCCTCGAGGAGGTGGCCGAGCACGCCACCGAGGCCTGCGACTACCTGCTCGCCGTCGACGTCGAGATGAACACCGTCCCGGGCTACGCCCTCACCTCCTGGGAGCGCGGCTACGGCGACTTCGTCATGAAGCCCGACCTCGGGAGCCTCCGGGTCCTCCCCTGGCACGACAGGACGGTCTTCTGCCACGCCGACCTCAGTTTCGAGGACGGCAGCCCCGTCGAGCCCTCACCCCGGCGGATCCTCGCCCGCCAGGTGGAGCGCCTCGCCGATCGGGGGTGGACCGGGCTCGCCGGCACGGAGCTCGAGCTCATCGTCTTCGAGGAGAGCTACGAGGAGGCGTGGCGGCGCGGCTACCGGGAGCTCACGCCGGCCAACGCCTACAACGTCGACTACTCGATCCTCGGCACCTCCCGGGTCGAGGGCCTCCTCGGCCGGATCCGCCGGGAGATGCGGGCGGCAGGCATGCAGGTCGAGTCGCTGAAGGGCGAGTGCAACAGGGGCCAGCACGAGATCGCCTTCCGCTACGACGAGCTCCTCGCCAAGGCCGACGAGCACGTCGTCTACAAGACCGGGGCGAAGGAGATCGCGGCGAGCGAGGGCCGCGCGATCACCTTCATGGCCAAGTTCGACGAGCGCGAGGGCAACAGCTGCCACATCCATCTCTCCCTGCGGGGACCCTCGGGCGAGCCCGTCCTCGCGGCACAGGACGGCCGCCAGCTGTCCGAGACGGGCCGCCACCTCCTCGCCGGCCTGCTCGCCACCCTTCCCGACTTCACGCTTCTTCTCGCCCCGAACGTCAACAGCTACAAGCGCTTCAGCCCGGGCTCGTTCGCCCCGACCGCCGTCGCCTGGGGACGCGACAACCGCACCTGTGCCTACCGGGTGGTGGGGGAGGGGCCCTCGCTCCGCCTCGAGTGCCGGGTGCCGGGCGGCGACGTCAACCCCTACCTCGCCCTCGCCGCCCTCGTCGTCGGCGGCCTGCACGGGCTCGAG
>JAKACF010000100.1 GCA_021821585.1 Actinomycetes bacterium | reverse complement strand
GTCAACCGGCGCCGGCGCACGATCGACTCGGGCGCCCGCCTGGCAGGGGTGCCGGTGTCCGCCAAGATGGCGACGCTCGCCTCCATCCCGACCGGCCCGCGGGCCCCGGCCCGGGTGACGGGGGCGGAGCAGTCGAACACCTCCATCGTCGTCGGCGAGGCCGAGGCCAGCCGGGCGATCGTGAAGACCATCCGCCGGCTCGAGTCCGGGCCCCATCCCGAGGTCGAGCTCGGCCGCCTCCTCACCTCCGTCGGCGCCAACGTGGCGCCCCTGCTCGGCTCGGTCGAGCTCGTCCCCGGGCAGGGGCCGGGGACGGCGCTGGCGGTCGTGCACGAGTTCGTCGCCAACGAGTCGGACGCCTGGCGGGCCACCGTCCGGTCGGCTGCCAACTTCCTCGAGCAGCACGTGGAGGAGGGCGGCGCCGGGCAGATCCCCCTCGAGCCGGCGCGCCCGGGCGGCTTCCACGCCGGCGTGGCGACCGCCGAGATCCCCGAGGCGGTCGAGACCCAGATGTCCGAGAGCCTCGGGGCCGCCGAGCTGCTCGGGCGCCGGACGGGCGAGCTCCACCTCGCCCTGTCCTCCCCCGCCGGCGGCGCAGCCTTCCGCCCCGACCCGGTGTCACCGATGACCCAGCGCTCGACCTACCAGTCCATGCGCAGCGCCGCCCGCCGCACGCTGTCGGTCGCCCGCCAGCGCGCCCGCCAGCTCGAGGGCCGTGACCTCGAGCTCGTGGAGGAGCTGCTCGCCAGCGAGGAGCAGCTGCTCGAGGCCTTCCAGGCGGTGCTCGGCATCCACTCGGGCTGCCGGATCAGGATCCACGGCGACCTCCACCTCGGCCAGGTCCTGTTCACCGGGCGCGACTTCGTCTTCGTCGACTTCGAGGGCGAGCCCACCCGCAGCTTCGCCGAGCGGCGCCTCAAGCGCTCGCCGATGCGCGACGTGGCCGGCATGCTCCGCTCCTACCAGTACGCCGCCGTGAGCGCCGTCGACGACCTCGTCTCCCGCGGGGTGCTGGCGAGCGAGGAGCCGGCCCTCGAGGCCTACGAGCGGTCCGCCAACCGCTGGGCCTACTGGGCCTCGGTCGCCTTCCTGCAGGGCTACCTGCCGGTGGCGGCCGGCGCCGGCCTGCTCGCCGAGGAGGGCGACCTCGCCCTCGACCTGCGGGCCCAGCTGCTCGAGAAGGCCCTCTACGAGCTGCGCTACGAGCTCGGCAACCGGCCGGAGTGGATCCACCTCCCCCTGCTCGGGCTGCGCTCGCTGCTCCGGTTCGACCGGCAGGCCGACGGGTGAGCGACGACGGGCCCTCCCCGCTGCGCCGGCTGGCGGCCCGCCACGGCGTCGAGGCCTCCTACGAGGACGCCTGGGGCAGCGTGCGCGAGGTGAGCGACGAGACCCTCGTGGCGGTGCTGGGGGCGCTCGGCGTACCGGTCCTCTCGTCCGCCGAGGCGGCCGGCGTCCTCGGCGGCGAGGCGACGGCGTCAGCCGGGTCCCTCTCGCCGCCACCCGTCGTCGTCGCCTGGGACGGCCAGCTCTCCCCGGTCCCGATCGGGCCGGCGGACGCCAGCCGGGCCGTCGCCCTGGCGCTCGCCCTCGAGGACGGCAGCGAGGCCAACGACCTGCTCGGCATCGAGGTGCGCGACGGCTCGGCGACGGCGGTGGCGGCCGGGGCGCTGCCCTTCGGCGTCCACCAGCTCGCCGTGGCGTCGCCGCCGGGCGGCCTCGGCAGGGCGGGCGCCACCGAGAGCGAGGCGCCGGAGGAGATCACGGTCATCTCCGCCCCCTCCCGCCCGCCGGCGGTCGGGCCGCGGGACTGGGGGCTGTTCGCCCCCGCCTACGGCCTGTTCGGCGAGGGTCTGGAGCCGGCCAGCTTCACCACCCTCGAGCGCCTCGGGGTCCTCGCCGGGCGGCGGGGGGCCGCCTACGTGGCCACCCTGCCGCTGCTGGCCGAGCCGTCCCGGACCGACGACCCGGCGGGCCGCCCCGCTCCCTACGGGCCGCTGTCGCGCATGTGGTGGAACGAGGGCTACCTCGATCCGGCCCGCGACCCCGAGCTCGCCGGGCTGGCCGGCCGGCCGGGCGTCCTCTCTGACCGGGGCGGTGTCGACGTCGGGGCGCGGGCGGCCGGCCTCCGGGCGGCCCTCGCCGCCGCCCTCGGCCGGCTCGAGGAGCGCGGCGGAGAGCGCCTCGGGCGCTACGAGCGGTTCCTCGCCGACCGGCCCGACGTCCTCGCCTACGCCCGCTTCCGGGCCGCCCGCGAGCTCGAGGGAGGGGACTGGAGCCGCTGGCCGGTCTCCTGGCGCCACGGCCTGTTCGACGAGCGGGCGCTGCCGGCCGAGGCCGTCGCCGCCCACCTCTACGCCCAGTTCGCCTGCGACGAGCAGGTCGCCGCCGTGGCGGGCTCCCTCGGGGAGAGCGGCTCGGGGCTGCTGTTCGACCTCCCGGTCGGCTGCCGCCCCGACGGCTTCGACACCTGGGCCTTCCCCGGCTCGTTCGCGACCGGCGCCTCCATCGGGGCGCCGCCGGACGGCTTCTTCCGCACCGGCCAGGACTGGGGCTTCCGGCCGCTGCACCCAGAGGGCGAGCGCCGGTCGGGCTACGAGGTCACCCGCGGGGCCCTCGCCCACCTCCTGCGGCACGCGGCGGCCTGCCGGCTCGACCACGCCATGGGGCTCGCCCGACTCTGGTGGATCCCCGCCGGCGCCGAGCCCGGCGAGGGCGCATACGTCCGCTACCGCTTGGAGGAGACCCTGGCGGTCTCGTGCCTCGAGGCCTGGCGCAACGGCGCCGCCCTCGTCGGCGAGGACCTCGGCACCGTCGAGGCCTCCCTCACCGATGCGCTGGCCGCCCACGGCGTCGCCGGCACGCACGTCGCCGTGTTCGACCTCGAGTCCGAGGCCGCCCATCCGATGGAGCCGCTCTCGCCCCGGCCGGGGTCGGCCGCCTACGTCGACACCCACGACACGGCCACCTTCGCCGGCTGGTTCACGGGGGCCGACCTCGCCCTCCGCCGGCGCCTCGGCCTCCTCGGCGACGACCTCGGGCCGCTCTCGGCGCGCCGACGGGACGCCCGGATGACCCTCGTCGACCGCCTCGTCACGAGCGACCTCCTCCAAGAGGCGGAGGCCGACGAGCCGGCCGCCGTCCACGAGGCCCTCGTGGGCGAGCTCGCCGGATCGCCGGCCGGCCTCGTCATCGTCAACCTCGAGGACTGCTGGGGGGAGCTCGACCCCCAGAACGTGCCGGGCAGGACCGACCACGCCAACTTCTGCCGGCCGCTCGCCCGCTCTCTGGAGGAGATCGAGGCCGACGCCCGGGTCGAGAGCACCCTCCGGCGCGTGGATCGCACCCGGCGGCACCTGGACGCCCTCGACGAGGCGGGGCGATAGGCCGTGGACGAGCCGGGTACACCATCGAGGATGCCCCGCCAGCGCCACCGCGCCGCTCCGGTGATCGGGCCGAGCGACCTCTTCCTGTTCAACGAGGGGCGCCTCTTCCAGGCCTACGAGCGCCTCGGCGCCCACCTCGCCGGCGACCGGACGAGCTTCGCCCTCTGGGCGCCGAACGCGAGGGAGGTCTCGGTCGTCCACGACCACAACGGCTGGGAGCCCGGCCTCGACCTGCTGGAGCCGGTCGGGAGCTCGGGCGTCTTCGCGGGCGAGCTGCCCGGCCTTCCCGCCGGCACCCGCTACAAGTACCGCGTCGTGCCCGCCTCGGGCCGGCCCCGCGACAAGGCGGACCCCTTCGCCTTCGCCGGCGAGCAGCCGCCGCTCACCGCATCGGTCGTGGCGGACCTCTCCTATGAGTGGCAGGACGCCGCCTGGATGGCCGCCCGCCAGCACCGACAAGGCCCCGCAGCCCCGATCGCCGTCTACGAGGTGCACCTCGGATCGTGGCGGCGCAGGCCGGACGGCACCTCCTACGGCTACCGCGAGCTCGCCCCGCTGCTGGCCGACCACGTCGAGGCGCACGGCTTCACCCACGTCGAGCTGCTGCCGGTGATGGAGCACCCCTACTACGGCTCGTGGGGGTACCAGACGACGGGCTTCTTCTCCCCGAGCGCCCGCTACGGCTCGCCGGTCGACTTCATGGCCTTCGTCGACCACCTCCACTCGAGGGGCATCGGCGTCATCCTCGACTGGGTGCCGTCGCACTTCGCGACCGACGAGTTCTCCCTCGGCGACTTCGACGGCACGCGGCTGTACGAGCACGAGGACCCGCGCCAGCGCACCCACCCGGACTGGGGCAGCTACGAGTTCAACTACTCCCGCCACGAGGTGCGCTCGTTCCTCGTCTCGAGCGCCTGGTTCTGGTGCGAGCGCTACCACGCCGACGGCCTGCGGGTCGACGCCGTCGCCTCCATGCTCTACCTCGACTACTCCCGCAAGGCCGGCGGCTGGGTGCCGAACCGCTACGGCGGGAGGGAGAACCTCGACGCCGTCGAGTTCCTCCAGGTGCTGAACGACTCGGTCCACGAGCGCTTCCCGGGGGTGCTCACGATCGCCGAGGAGTCGACCGCCTGGCCCGGCGTGACCCGCCCGAGCACCGAGGGCGGCCTCGGCTTCTCGATGAAGTGGGACATGGGCTGGATGCACGACACCCTCCAGCACCTCGCCCGCGATCCGCTGTACCGCCACTTCCACTACGGCGAGCTCACCTTCCGCGGCCTGTACGCCTTCACCGAGGCCTTCCTGCTCCCGCTGAGCCACGACGAGGTCGTCTACGGCAAGGGCTCGCTGGCGGGCAAGATGCCAGGTGACGACTGGCAACGGCGGGCGAACCTGCGGCTGCTGCTCGCCATGCAGACCTTCCAGCCCGGCAAGTCGCTCCTGTTCATGGGCGGCGAGCTCGCCACCTGGCACGAGTGGTCGCACGAGGGCGAGCTCGAGTGGTCGCTCCTCGACCATCCCGACCACGCCGGGGTCGCCCGGTTCGTCGCCGACCTGAACGGTGCCTACCGTCGGCTCGAGCCTCTCCACGCCACCGACTTCGATCCGGAGGCCTTCTCCTGGGTGGTCGCCGACGACACCGCCAACGACGTCCTCGCCTGGCTGCGCTGCGGGGCGACGGGCAGCGTCCTCGTCGTCGCGAACCTCACCCCGGTGCCCCGCGAGGGCTACCGCATCGGCGTGCCCACCGCCGGCGAGTGGCGCGAGCTCGTCAACTCCGACGCCCGCGAGTACGGCGGGAGCGGCGTCGGCAACCTGGGCGCCGTCTCGAGCGACCCGGTCGCCTCCCACGGCTTTCCCGACAGCCTCGGGCTGCGGCTCCCGCCCCTCGGCGCCCTCCTGCTCGGCGACGAGGGGGCGGTGCGAGGCCTGAAGGAGTGAGCGAGCCGGGCACACCGGCGCTCGGGCCCACCTACCGGATCCAGCTCTCGCCCGCGTTCTCGTTCGAACAGGCGGAACGGATCGTGCCCTACCTGGCCCGGCTCGGCGTCGCGTACGCCTACCTCTCCCCCGTCCTCGAGGCGAGGGCCGGCTCCGAGCACGGCTACGACGTCGTCGACCCGACCCGGGTCCGCCACGAGCTCGGGGGGCGGCCCGGCCTCGAGTCGCTGGCGGCCGCCCTGCACCGGGCAGGGCTCAAGGTGCTGGTCGACGTCGTCCCGAACCACCTCTCGACCGACCCGGCGGGCGCGTGGTGGCGCGAGCTGCTCCGCCATGGCCGCTCGTCGCCGGCCGCCGCCATCTTCGACGTCGACTGGGAGGCCCCCGGCTGCGACGGCCGGGTCATCCTGCCCGTGCTGGGGGAGCCGCTCGAGGACCTCCTCGCCCGGGGCGAGCTCGCCGTCGCGGCCGGGCCGGACGGCCCCGCGGTCTGCCACGGCGGGCGCTGCTACCCGCTCCGGCCCGACGGCCCCCCCGCCGACGCCCCGCTCGGGGAGCTCCTCGCCGCCCAGCACTACCTGCTCTCGTGGTGGAAGGACCCCGCCCGCAACTACCGCCGGTTCTTCACGATCGACGACCTCGTCGGCGTCCGGCAGGAGGACCCGCAGGTCTTCGCCCTCACCCACGGGCTCCTCGAGGAGCTCGTCTCCGCCGGCCTCCTCGACGCCGTGAGGGTCGACCACGTCGACGGCCTGGCCGACCCGGCCGGCTACCTCGGGGCCCTCGCCCGGATCATGGGCGGGCGACCGATCGTGGTCGAGAAGATCCTCACCGCAGGCGAGCCGCTCCGGGCCGCCTGGCCCGTCGCCGGCACGACCGGCTACGAGTCGGCCGACGACATCACCCATGCCCTCGGCGACGCCGCCGGCCTCGAGCGCCTGGCGGCGGGGGCCGCGCGCGACGGCGAGCCGCCGGACATGGCGGTGGTCGACGATGCCAAGGCCTTCGTCCTCGATCGCTTCTTCCCCTGCGAAGTCGCCCGGGTGGCACGGGCGACCGGGCTCGGCGAGCGCCGGGTCGCCGAGGCGGCCGTCGCCATGCCCGTCTACCGCACCTACGTCTCGGCCCGGGGGGGCGACGAGCTCGACTCGCTGCTCCTCACCGCCGCCGGCGGCGAGGAGCTCGCCGACCTGGCGCTCGAGCCTCCCGACCGCTCCTTCCTCGAGGGGGTGCTCGCCTTCCAGCAGCTGTGTGCCGCCGCCATGGCAAAGGGGGTGGAGGACACCGCCTGGTACCGGCTCGTCTCGAACCTCCCCTTCCTCGAGGTGGGCGGCGACCCGCACGCCGGCCCGGCGGGCGACGCCGTGGCCCGCCTCCACCGCCGGGCCGAGGGGCGCCTTTCGCGCAACGAGCACGGGCTCGTCGCCGGCACCACCCACGACACCAAGCGCTCGGCCGACGTCCGCGCCCGCCTGCTCGCGCTGGCGGCGGTGGCGCCCTACTTCGAGGCCGGCCTCGAGGCCTTCGCCGAAGCGGTCCCGGGCCGCCCGGTCGGCGACGGCCGCCCTCCGGTGCCCGGCCCCCTCGAGCGCCGCCGGGTCGCCGAGACCTGCCTGGCGATGGCACCCGGTCCCGGGGCGGCGCCGGGCGAGTGGGAGGAGGTCGCCGGCCGCGTCGAGGCGGCCCTCAGGAAGGGCGCCCGCGAGGCGCGCACCCGCGACTCCTGGGAGCAGGTGAACGAGGCCTACGAGGAGGCCCTGGCCGGGGCCGCCCGGGCGCTGTACGCCGACTCGGGACGACTGCTGCGCACCTGCTTCGGCCCGGCGGTCGGGCGCGTGCAGCGCTTCGGGGCCACCCTCTCGCTCGCCGAGGTGGTGCTCCGCTCGAGCCTGCCCGGCGTCCCCGACTGCTACCAGGGCGACGAGGCCTGGAACTTCGCCCTCGTGGACCCGGACAACCGCCGCCCGGTCGACTTCGCCCGCCTGACGGCGCAACTCGGCGGGCTCCCGGACCCCGACTCGCTCGGCCCGGCCGAGGTCGCCGCCCTCCGGCGGTCCTGGCCGGACGGGCGGGTAAAGCTCCTCGTCACCCGGCAGTGCCTGCACGCCCGCGCCCTCGCGCCGGCCGCCTTCGCCCCCGGGGCGGGCTACGTCCCCCTCGGCCTCGAGGACGCCCCGGACCGGGGCGGGCCGCCCGTGATCGCCCTCGCCCGGGGCGCCGGCCGGTCGGTCGCGCTGGCGGTGGCGACGAGGGCGCCCGAGCGCCTCGCCGCCGAGCCGGGCGACCTCCCCGTCGGCGAGGCGGCCTTCTCCTCGGCGGCGATCGTCCTTCCCGATGCCCTGGCGGCCGCGGGCGTCGAGGCCTTCCGTGACGTCATCTCGGGCGCCCGCATCGAGGCCCGGTCCGGCCGCCTGGCGCTCGCCGAGGTCCTCGCCAGCCTGCCGGTCGCCCTCCTCGTCCCCCTCGAGGCTCCGACAGAGCCCGGCTGAGCGATCCTCACCAGCTCATGGCCGAGAGCCGGTCGGCGGTCGCAGGGTCGAGGCCCTGCAGCACCGAGACCGAACGGCCGGCGACCGGGAACGGGCCGCCGGCTCCGTAGGGCGGCGTGGACGACCCGTCGAAGAACGGGTCGTGCTCCCTCCCGGTGTCGAGCACCGGGAGCCAGGCCTCGCCGTAGCGCTCGTCGGGGAGGACGAACTCGAGCGGCTCCCAGAAGGCGTTCAGCACGATGAAGTAGCTGGCGTCCGAGCTCGAGACGAGGCGCCGCCCGAACGAGCCGGGGACGGCGAGGCCGTCGCCGGAGAGGTAGACGCCGATCGTCTTGGCGAAGGTCACCTGCCAGTCGGCCTCCGACATCTCCCGGCCCTCGGGGATGAACCAGGCGATGTCGGTGGCACCCTCGCCGTGCAGCGGGCGGCCCTGGAACCAGCGCCGGCGCCGGAAGGCGGGGTGCTCGGCCCGAAAGCGCGCCAGGCGGCGGACGAAGTCGAGGAGCTCCTCGTCCGCGCCCCGCCAGTCCAGCCAGGACAGCTCGTTGTCCTGGCAGTAGGCGTTGTTGTTGCCGCGCTGGGTGCGGCCGATCTCGTCGCCGGCGAGCAGCATCGGCACGCCCTGGGAGACGAACAGGGTCGCCAGCATGTTGCGCACCTGCCGCCGCCGGACGGCGTTCACCTCCGGGTCGTCGCTCTCGCCCTCGACGCCGCAGTTCCACGAGCGGTTGTCGGACTCCCCGTCGCGGTTGTCCTCCCCGTTCTCCTCGTTGTGCTTGTCGTTGTAGGAGACGAGGTCGGCGAGCGTGAAGCCGTCGTGGCAGGTGACGAAGTTGATGCTCGCCCACGGCTTGCGCCCGGTGAGCTCGTAGAGGTCGGAGCTGCCGGTGAGGCGGGCGGCCAGCTCGGGGAGGGTCTGGTCCTTGCCCCGCCAGTAGTCGCGGACGGTGTCGCGGTAGCGGCCGTTCCACTCCGACCACAGCGGGGGGAAGTTGCCGACCTGGTAGCCGCCCTCGCCGACGTCCCAGGGCTCGGCGATGAGCTTCACCTGGGAGATGACTGGGTCCTGCTGGATGATGTCGAAGAAGGCGGACAGCCGGTCGACCTCGTGCAGGGTCCGGGCCAAGGTGGCGGCGAGGTCGAAGCGGAAGCCGTCGACGTGCATCTCGAGCACCCAGTAGCGCAGGCTGTCCATGAGGAGCTGGAGGACATGGGGGTGCCGGACGTTCAAGGTGTTGCCCGTGCCGGTGTAGTCCACGTACAGGCGCGGCTCGGCCGGGTCGAGGCGGTAGTAGGCCTCGTTGTCGATCCCCTTGTAGGCGAGCGTCGGCCCGAGGTGGTTGCCCTCGGCGGTGTGGTTGTAGACGACGTCGAGCCACACCTCGATCCCGACCGAGTGGAGCGTCTTCACGAGCGCCTTGAACTCCTGGACCTGCTGGCCGAGGGCGCCCGAGGCCGAGTACTCGTGGTGGGGGGCGAGGTAGCAGATCGAGTTGTAGCCCCAGTACTGGCGAAGGCCGCGCTCGACGAGGGCGTGGTCGTGGACGAACTCGTGGATCGGCAAGAGCTCGACGGCCGTCACGCCGAGCGAGAGCAGGTGCTCGATCGCAGGCGGCGAGGCCAGACCGGCATAGGTGCCCCGCAGCTGCGGCGGGACGGCGGGATGGCGGGCGGTGAAGCCCTTCACGTGCACCTCGTAGACGAGCGTCTCGTGCCGGGGCGTCTCGG
>JAKACF010000099.1 GCA_021821585.1 Actinomycetes bacterium | reverse complement strand
TTCCGCCTCGGCCGGACCGATCCCAACGTCGATCCGCAGGGCGGCTTCTTCATGCTCATGGTCAGCCGGGCGGCACAGGAGCTCCACCTCGGAAAGGGAACGGCCACCCGGATCCTTGGTACCTCGACGGGGAACACCGTCGGGACGGCGACACAGATCTACGACGAGGTGGCACTCCCCACTGCGATCGCGTCGGGGAGCGTGGACGCCGGAAGCGACTTCCTCACTGAGGCTCGCCAGTACCACCTCGACTACATCTCCTTGCCGCCGAGCCTCGACTTCGCCGATCCGAGTCAGCTTCGCTCCTACTCGAGCGTCCAGCTGCGCCTGGCGAACGGGCAGCGCTTCCCCGGTGGCCTCATCACCCTCGACGCCACCCTGGTGTCGCCTCCCCCGGGACAGTCGACGGAGAAAGCGAACACGGCGGCCGACCACGCCTTCCTCGCCTTCCTCCTCTCCCCGCGAGGCCAGAGCCTGTTGAAGCGGGCTGGCTACCGCCTCGTCGCCCCCGAGCTCCGCCTCGCGCCCGGCTACAAGAGCGCCGCCGGCGTCCTTCCCCGCCAGGTGCTCAACGCCTTCCGGCGCCTCGGGGGCGAGGTGTCGACCGGGTGACCACCGTCGCCCGGCGCTCGAGCACGGCCGTCGCCCTGCTGGCGGCGCTCGTCTGCTGGGCCGTCCTCCTCGCGCCGCTGTTCGAGCTGCTCGCGCACATCTCGCCGCGGGGCATCGGGCACGCCTTCACCGAGCCCGGCAGCCCCGGCCTCGGGCCCCTGTGGCGCTCGCTGGTCGCGAGCGGGATCGCGCTCGGGCTCATGATCGGGCTCGGTACCCCGCTCGGCTACCTGCTCGCCCGACACCGCCTGCCCCTCTCGGGACTGGTGAAGGCCGGACTGGTCGTCCCGCTCGCGATGCCACCGCTCGTGATCGGCCTGCTCCTCATCTTCCTCATCGGCCCGAGCTCGCCCGTCGGTGGGCTGCTCGACCGCATCAACCCGAACGTGTTCGGGATCAACACCTTCTTCGCACTCGTCGTCGCCGAGTTCTACGAGTCCGCCCCCTACTTCGTGCTGGCGGCGCACGCCGCCTTCTCCTCGGTCGACGAGCGCCTCGAGCAGGAGGCGGTGCTGCTCGGCGACCGCCCGCTGCAGGTGTTCCGAAAGGTGACGCTGCCTCTCTCGGCCCCGGGCCTGGCGGCCGGGCTGGCCATCGCCTGGGCCCGGGCCATGGGGGCCTTCGGGGCGGTCATCATCGTCGCGTACAACCCTCCGGGCCTCCCGATGGCCATCGACACGGGGCTGCAGTCCTTCGGTCTCTCCGGTGCGCTCCCCTACGGCCTCCTGCTCGTCATCGCCGTGCTGCCCCTCCCCCTCCTCGCCCTCTTGTGGAGCGCCAGGGCGGACGGCCGCATCGGTCGCCGGGAACCCCCCCTCGAGCCTCTCGTCGCCATGGTGGGAGGACCCGAAGGTGGCCGACGGCGATGACCGGCACCCGAGCCCTCGAGATCGATGTCACGGTCCCGCGCCGTCACTTCGAGGTCTCCGCCAGGCTCCGAGTCGAGGCCGGCGAGCGAGTGGCGCTCTTCGGCCCTTCCGGCGCCGGGAAGACGACGCTCCTCGAGGTGGTCGCCGGACTCGCCGAGCCGGCACGTGGAGGCGCGCACCTCGGCCCGCTCCGACTCTCCCTCCCCGAGGCGCAGCCCGGGTCCCGCCGCCTCTGGAGCCGCCTGCGGGCTGGTGGGCCGACCCCTGGAGCGATCGCGGCCGTCTCGCTCGTCCGCCAGCCACCCGCGCTGTTCCCGCACCTCGACGTCGAGCAGAACGTCTCTTACGGAGCCGCCCTGTCTTCAAGAGTGGCCGCCCTCCTGCACGACCTGGGGCTGATGCCCCACCGCCGGGCGCGACCCCGGGACCTCTCGGGAGGCCAGGCCCAACGGGTGGCCCTCGCCAGAGCGCTCGCCCGCCGGTTCTCCGTCCTGCTCCTCGACGAGCCGTTGTCGGCCCTCGACGCCAGTGCCCGCGCGACCTGCTGGGCAGCGATACGGGCTCGGGCGAGCGAGGAGGGAGCCGCCGTCCTGCTCGTCACCCACGACCTGAAGGAGGCTCAGAGCTTCGGCGACCGGGTGGCGGTCATGGACGACGGCGAGATCCTGGCGGTCGACGGCCCCTCCGAGGTGGTCGCCCATCCGCCGAGCCGGCGGGCGGCGGAGGTGCTCGGCTACCGCTGCTTCCTGAGCGTCGTCGGGAGCGGGCACGACCGAGCGGCGACCGTGCTCACCGCCGCCGTCGATCCGGCGAGGGTCAGGATCGGGCCCTTCCCGGCCGAGGGCTGGGTCGTGAGCGGGATCGTCACCTCCTCGACACCCGACCGCAGCAGCTTCGAGGTCACCATGACGGTGCAGGCCGGATCGCCGGTGCTCGGCACAGTTGGCGGTGAATGGACAGCAGCCTCGACCTGCGACCTTTCGATTCTGGTAGACCGACCGGTAACCGTGGGTAAGGAGCTACTTGCGACGGTGCTCACCCCACCAGTCGTCGCCAGCGAGAGCGCACGTCAGTGTGCAGCAGGGAGGCAATCGAGTGACCGAGGCGAGACGGCAATCAGATGACCGACTGAGGTTGACCAGACTCGCCCGAGGGCTGTCACAGGGCGACCTCGCCCGGACGGCGGGGGTCACCCGCCAGGCGATCTCCGGTATCGAGTCGGGTCGATGGTCGCCCTCGCTCGACGTCGCCCTCTCCCTCGCGAGCGCCCTCGACTCGACCGTCGAGGAGCTGTTCGGATCGGCGGCCGAGTCCCCACCCGTTCGCAGCCGTCTCGCCGTGCTGCCCGACCCGCCGATGAGCGGCGACGACGGAAGGCTGCTGCTCGCCGAGGTTGCCGGTGACGTCGTCGCGTTCCCGCTCACCGGCGACCACACGATGGTCCCCGGCTTCGTGCCCGCACTCGCGGCGGGTCCGGTCGCCGTCGACCCATCCAACGGCGGCGGTCCGCGTCCGCGAGGAAACCGCTCGAGGGATATCGAGGTGCGCCGTGTCGCCGCTCCGACTCCGACCCTCGCGGTCGCCGGCTGCGATCCGGCCCTCGCCCTTCTGCTCGGGCCGCTCCAGCGCCATGAGCCCGCGGTCAACCTCGCATGGTGGTCAAGCCACAACTCCTCCGCACTCGAGCTCCTCGAGGCGGGAGCGGTGCATGCCGCCGCCCTGCACCGAGGGATCGAGACCCGCACCCGTGCCCGCCCCGGCATCGAGATCGTCGGCTTCGCCTCCTGGCGGGAGGGCCTCGCCATCCACCCGCGCCACCGCGGCAGGGTCCGTGACCTCGCTGACGTGGTGCACCACGGCCTTCGCATCGTCAACCGCCCGGCAGGCTCGGAGGCCCGCCGCCTCCTCGACTCCGAGCTCAGCCGTCTGAAGCTCGACGCCGATCAGGTCAAGGGGTACGCCACCGAGGCGAGCGCCCACCTCCTCGCCGCCTCCGGCATCGCCTCCGGCATGGTCGATGCCGCCGTCACCTGCGAGCCTGCCGCGCTCGCCTACGGCCTCGAGTTCGTGGCCTGGCAGCATGAGCTCTCCGAGCTGCACATCCCCCGCTCGCTCGTCGGCACGGTGGAGGTCCGGGCGCTGCTGGACGTCCTGGCCGGCAGAGAGCTCCCGGCGCAGCTGGCGGCCCTGGAGGGCTACGACGCCGACCCCTGCGGACGTATCCTCGCCGCCTGAGGAACCGGTGCCGGGAGCTCGTGCTCGGCCGGAGCGCGCAGAGCGTCGACGGCACGCTCGCCCTGCTCGCGCAGCGAGGCCAGGCCGGGGCTCGCCTCCGAGAGCCGCCTCCACCGCTGGCCGGAGCGACGCCGCTCGGAGGGGGCGGTGCCCGCGCGGGCGACATGCCACAGCCGGACTCGCCCGAGATCCTTCAGCTCCCGCGGCTTGAGCGCCTGGAAGCGAACCTCCCTCGCCACCTCGTCCTCGTCGACGGCGTCCACCACCTCCTCGCTCGCCAGCACCGAGCCGGCGTCGGCGATGGCAACGATGCGGTGCGCCCGGTTCACCACGGGACCGAAGAAGTCCCCCTCCAGGGTGAGGACCGGGCCGGCGGCGACGCCCACGCGCACGTCGGAGAGCAGGTCGTCGTCCGCATAGGCCTCGACGAGGGCCAGGCCTATCCGGACGGCCTGCATCGGCTCGTCGGCGACGAACATCACCTCGTCGCCGATCATCTTCACAGGGCGTCCACCGCCCTCGACGACGGTCGTGTGGGCGAGGTCTTCGAATCGGTCCACCACACGGGCCAGCTGCTGCGCGGTGAGCTGCGAGCTGAGGGAGGTGAAGCCGACCATGTCGGCGAAGCCCACCGTGAGGGGGCTCACGATGGCCGAGTCCTCCTCGCCGTCGCGCCTGATCGAGAGACGGCGCCGGGCGGCAGCCTGGAGGTGGCGCCTCCAGGCGTAGACGAGCAAGCGCTCGAGGTTCGGGAAGACGAGCTCGGAGGAGAGCGCGACCGACTGGGCGAGGAGGATGGCGTCGTCGTCCGGGCCGTCTGCCCATGCTGGGCGTCCGGAGGTCCGCGTGCTCGGGTCCGAGGATGCGAGCAGAGCTTCTGCCAGGCGGGACATGGACTGTCCGAGCACCCGAGTCACCTGCACCGCCGTCTCCTCGCTCGACATACCGAGCTCGGCGAGACCCCGGAGCGTCCGCAACGCCTCGACGTCCTGGTCGTTGAACGCGGCCTCCTCTCCGGCCTCGGGGAAGCCGAGCGCTCTCCAGAGGCGGTCCGCCTGATCGAGCGGGATACCCGACGACGCGCTCACCTCCTCACCCGTCTTGCGCGGCCCGCCCGGGAGGAGGAAGAAGTCGACGGCGAGGAGGTCGAGGTGCCCTTCGGCGAGCGCCTGGTCGAACTGTGCCGCGCTCACGCCCCTCGCGAGGGCGAGGGCCCGCAGCCCCTCGATGGCATCGGTCCGCGAGCTGGACCCGAACATCGACGCACGGTCGGCTTCCACACGCCCTCCCAGCTCGTTCGCCACTCACTTCCCGGCTACCGAGTGAAGCAGATTCCGAGCCGCGGGGGCGGCAGCCGGCGGGAGCGGCGGATCGAGGGACGCCTCCCCGAGTGGCCGGGTGGCGCGCCGGCTCCTGAGGAAGCCGACCGCTCTCCTCCCGGTCAGCGTCCTCGCCCGAGCCGCCGGGGCCGCCCCACCTGGCCACGCGACGGCACCACCGGTAGCTTGGCTGCGGTGAGAGCGCTGCTCGTGCCGGTGAAGGCGTTCCGAGACGCGAAGCTCCGCCTGGCCGGGGTGCTGACCACCGAAGAACGGCGGCGCCTCGCCCGGGAGCTCGCCGCACGGGTCATCGGCGCTGCCGGTCCCCTGCCGGTGTCGGTGGTCTGCGACGACCACGAGGTCGCCGCCTTCGCCGAGTCGCTCGGTGCCCGCGTGATCTGGACTCCCGGCCTCGGCCTCTCGGGAGCCGTCGGGGCCGGCGTCGCCCGCCTCGGCTCGGAGGGCGCCGACGTCGTCGTCGTCGCACACGCAGACCTCCCGAGAGCGAGGAACTTCGAGCGCCTCGCACCCGCCCGCGAGCACGACCGGGATCAGGCGGTGGTGAGGATCGCGCCCGACCGTGTCTTCCAAGGGACGAACGTCATCGCCGTCCCCACGGCGGCGGGTTTCGGGTTCTCCTACGGGCGGGGCTCGTTCCACCGGCACCTCGAGGAGGCTCGTCGGCTCTCCCTCGCCACCGAGGTGGTCGAGGATCCCGACCTGTCGGCCGACGTCGACCTCCCGGCAGATCTCGCGCTCCTCCGTCGCTGACCCGGGCGAGCCCACCGCCGGACCGCGCCGGTATCGTCGCCCCATGCCGAGCAGCCCTCCGAGCAGCGTGCCCGCCGTCTCCACCGACCTCCCCGTCCCCGCCGTCGCCCTCGCCGTCGGCGCGCACCCCGACGACATCGAATTCGGCTGCGGCGCCACACTGGCGAAGTGGGCGGCCGCTGGCTGTGAGATCCACCACCTCGTCTGCACCGACGGCTCGAAGGGCAGCTGGGATCCGAGCGAGGACCCTGCCCGCCTCGTCGCACGCCGCCGAGAGGAGCAACGGGAGGCGTCGCGGGCGCTCGGTGGCAAGGGAGAGGTCGTCTTCCTGGGGTGGCCGGACGGCGAGCTCGAGTCCGGTGTGCGGCAGCGGTCGGAGGTCGCCGGCTGGATCCGCAAGATCCGCCCCGATGTCGTCCTCGGCCACGACCCCTGGAAGCGCTACCGGCTTCATCCCGACCACCGCAACGCGGGGTTCCTCGTGACCGACGGCATCGTCGCTGCCCGCGACCCGCTCTTCTTCCCCGAGCACGACACCACCCATCACCGGCCGTCGATGCTCCTCTTGTGGGAGGCCGACGAGCCGGACCACGTCGAGGACGTCGCCGGCTACGAGGAGTACAAGCTGCGGGCGCTGTTCGCCCACCGGAGCCAGTTCCGCTCGACGATGGGCATCTCCTCGGACGAGGCGCCGCACGAGGACGACCCCGAGGTGTCGAGCTTCACGGCGCGGGTGCTCGAGCGCCTCGGAGAGCACGGATCGCTCGCCGGTCTCGAGCACGGCGAGGCATTCAAGCGGATCGACCGCCTGTAGCGGCCGCCAGGCGGTGGACGCGACACAGCCCCGGGAGCTGTCCCGGGGCTGTGTCGCGTGACGAAGCGGTGGGTCTCAGCGCTTCCTTGTCGACCGAGCCGCTGTCTTCTTGGCAGGCGCCTTGGCGGCCGTGACCTTCTTCGCCGGAGCCTTCTTGGCAGGCGCCTTGGCGGCCGTGACCTTCTTGGCAGGCGCCTTCTTGGCTGGCGCCTTGGCGGCCGTGGCCTGCGTCGCCGGAGCCTTGGCAGGCGCCTTCTTGGCAGGCGCCTTGGCGGCCGTGACCTTCTTCGCCGGAGCCTTGGCAGTCGCCTTCTTGGCAGGCGCCTTGGCAGCAGTCGCCTTCTTGGCAGGCGCCTTGGCAGCAGTCGCCTTCTTCGCCGCCGGGGCGGCCGCACCGGACGCGTTCGGCTTCGGCAGTGCGCCCCGGGAGTTCAGCTGGCTCTTCAGCGTCGCTCCCGGCGAGAAGGCCATCGCCTTCGAGGCCTTGATGCGAACTGCGGCGCCCGTCTGGGGGTTGCGACCAGTTCGAGCTGCCCGCTCGCGGAGCTTGAAGGTGCCAAAGCCTGTGATCCGTACGGCCTGTCCGCCGCGAACAGCGGACGTGATCTCGTAGAGGGTGTGCTCGATGGCCGCTTCGGCGTCGCGGCGGCTCAGGCCCGACGACTCGCTCACCCGACCGATGAGCTCTGTTCTGTTCACCGTCACCTCCTGGTAGGACGCTTGAAGTTGTTCACATACAAGAGGAAATCCACAAGAAAATCAAGCATCCACGCGCGACGAAGCTCCGAGAGCCTTGAAATCGGGGGCATTTCGAGGTCTGCCGGGAGCTCCCGCCGCCATCGGATTAGGATGAACGAGCCGAAAAACCCCTTGTTTCACAAGGGATCCACGGTCAGTTCACCTGCCGCTCGTGCCCCTGCCAGTACTGCTCGCGCAGCTTGAACTTCTGGAGCTTCCCGGTGGCCGTGCGCGGCAGCTCGTCACGGAACTCGACCGACGTCGGGCACTTGAAGTGAGCGAGGACGCCGCGGCAGTGGGCGATGATCGCTTCCTCCGTCGCCTCTCCGTCGGGTCTCAGCACCACGAGCGCCTTCACCGTCTCCCCCCACTTCTCGTTCGGCACGCCGATGACCGCCACCTCCGCCACCGCCGGGTGCCGGTAGATGGCGTCCTCTACCTCGATGGAGGAGACGTTCTCTCCGCCGGTGATGATGACGTCCTTCTTCCGATCGGCGATCACGACGTACGGCCCGTCGAGGTACCCGCCGTCGCCGGTGCGGAACCACCCGTCAACCAAGACCTTGGCGCTTTCTTCTGGCTGCTGCCAGTAGCCGGCGAAGACGTGGTTGGACCTCGCGAGGACCTCGCCCTCCTCGTCGACGTCCATCCTCACGCCGATCGCCGGTACCCCGGCACGCGAGAGCCGGCGGGCGCGCTCGCCCGAGTCGAGAGCGTCGAACTCGAGCGGCGCCCGGTTGATCGTGAGCAGTGGCGAGGTCTCGGTGAGGCCGTAGATCTGGATGAACTCCCACCCGAGCTCGGTCTCGACGCGCTCGATCACCCGGCTCGGCGGTGGCGCACCGGCGACCACCATCCGCACGAGGCCTGCCCCGGGCACCGGCTCTCCCCGCTCCCGCCGCGCCTCGCCAGCCGAGAGGATCGCCGCCATGACGGCCGGCGCCCCGCAGAGAAGTGTCACGCCCTCGGCATCGATCCGCTTCAGGATCTCCTCGCCGTCGATCTTGCGCACGACGACGTGACGCGCGCCCATCCCGGTGGCGGCATACGGCATCCCCCACCCGTTGCAGTGGAACATGGGCAGGGTGTGCATCAAGACGTCACGGTCGGTGACGGTCGTGTGCCATCCGAAGGCCATGGCGTTCAGGGTGCAGTTGCGGTGCGTGAGCTGGACGCCCTTCGGGCGGGCGGTCGTGCCGGAGGTGTAGTTCACCGAGCACGTGGCGTTCTCGTCGGGCTCCCAGCCCTTCGGAGTCCTCCCTGGCGCGATCTCGGCGAACAGATCTGCGTCCTGCACGCCGTCGAGGACGATGCGATGCCGGGCGCGCACCTCTGCGAGCTGCTCGTCGACCTCGGGGTCGACGAGCAGCACGTCCGAGCCGGAGTGCTCGACGATGTAGCCGACCTCCGAGGAGTTCAGGCGGAAGTTGACCGGGACGAGCGCCCGGCCCGAGCCGCTCACGCCGAAGTAGGCGATCATGAACTTCGCCGCGTTCGGGCTCACGATGGCCACCCGTCCCCCGACGGGGACGCCGAGGTCGTCGAGCGCGGCGGCGAGGCCGCGTGCCCGTGCGGCGAACTCCCGGTAGGTGATGCGCCCGAGACCCCCTTCTGTTCCCGGCTCGTCGACGATCGCCAGGCGGTCGGGATAGACGAGCGAACCACGGTCGAGGAAGTCCGAGATCGTCAAGGGAACGAACATCACTCCTGCTTAGCACCGGTCGTCCCGGACTTCACGGTCCGGCGACTCCATGTGCCGCCACGGGTTTGGATAGGTTACGAAGCCGTGACACCACGGCGGCCGGCAACACCACGGCACCGCGATTCACGGCATCGCCCCGGATCCAAGGGGGGGCGGACGCTCCTCGTGTGGCGGGCGATCCGCTGGCGGGCGGGCTCGTCGGCGATGTTCTTCGCCGTCGCCGTGGCCGCGATCATGGCCGCCACCGCCGGGCCGGTCTACCTGCGGGCGGCAGACCAGTCCCTCGTCGTCTCGACCCTCGAGCACGCAGGGGTGCTCGGCTCCGGGGTGACGCTCACGCCGGAGAACAACGGCATGCTGCCGCCATCCGCGCTCGAGAGGGCGGCGGCCTCGGTCCCCGGGCACAGCGGCGCCTCGCCGCAGGACCGCTTCGCCCCTCCCATCACGACGGTCGACCTCTCCGGTCGGGTCTTCTCGCCCGTATCGGGCCTGGACGACTTCATCCAGCTCGTCTCCCGGACGGGGGCCTGCGAGCACCTGAGGCTCCAGGCCGG
>JAKACF010000098.1 GCA_021821585.1 Actinomycetes bacterium | reverse complement strand
GAACCTACGACCTTCGGGTTATGAGCCCGACGAGCTACCTGACTGCTCCACCCCGCGGCGGAGACATCAGTATAGGCGCAGCAGAGCGGGGAGCCAACCGGACTCGGGCGGGTGCGCGGCCGGTCCACCAGCTGCTCGGCCGACGATCACTCAGATCGGCGGTAGTAGTTCCGCCAGATCACGCGATGTACCGGGACCCACCGCGGAATCGATCGCAGCCCCGGGATGAACGGCAGCAGCAGGAGGCCGAGGCTCAGCACGGTCACGATCGCGACCACCAGGATGTCGGCGTTCGATGAAGTGCCGATCGGCGATACCTGGTACCACATCGAGTAGAGCCACAACCACGGCTGACCCGGCCAGGAGCCGGTTTCGTTCATCACCCCCCACTGCGATCCCTGCAGGTGTTCGGCTGTCACGATGCGGTTCCAGTAGCTGCCATCCTGCGATGTCGCCGAATCTCCGAGGAACATGAGCGGTCGGCTGTAGTCGGAGCTGTAGAAGGTTCCGTGGGAGACAAGGGCGTTGTCGAGTCCACCGGAGCGAGCCATCCCGAGCAGCGACTGCAGCAGCACGGGCACGGGGCCGGCGGCCGCCGGCGATCGCGACGGCACCGCGGCAGATAGTCCGAGGCCGTTGACGACCTTGCCGTAGGCCCTGGTCCAGGCCGCCCGTTGGGAGTCGGTCGAGGTCTCCCAGCTATGGATCGCTCCGTCGAGGGCGGGTGAAGACGGAAGCGTCTTCAGAGGATCGATCACGAAGGCCCGCGGCGCATCGATCGGCCACGAAACGCCGAAGAAGCGCTGAATCGAGATAGGCCCGAGATACTGCACCGAGCCGCTGGCGTGGTTGAAGGGCGGCCCGTATGTAGCGGTAGTCGAAGTGCCGTTCAGCTCGGTCAGTGCCACCTGGACGAAGCCGGCGGGCTGGGCGTCGGCCCATTGGCGCAGCGTGACCGGGCGCTTGTCCGGGGACGAGAACAGGAAGGACAAGAGGATCGCGAGCAGCGCCATGACCACGACCGCGATCGTCGCCTCCTTGATGATGTCGTAGTGACGCTGCGGGCCCCGCCACGGCTGGGCTTCGAGCCGGCTGCGCTCGAGCTTCGACAACGCCGGTGCAGCTCGTCGGCTCATCGGCTCATCTCCCCCTCGAGCGGTACGTTCTCTCCTCGGAGATCCTCGGGCCGGGCATCAATCGGTGGGACGACGCCGTGGATCCGCACAAGCAGGACGTGTACGCCCACTAGCAGGAGCACCGCCGCCGGCACGAGGGCGATGTGGAGCATGATCGCCTGACCGAAGTTCATCGGGTTGATGAAAGCCCCGATGCCCCCTGCGTTGAAGGCATCCTTTGCTTCGAACGCGATCCACTGTGAGTCGAAATTGGTCTGCGAGATGTATCCGCTGAAGGCCTCGAAGATGGCGACGAGGAAACAGAGGACACCGGTGATCCAGGTGGCTTGGCGGCGTCCCCGCCAGGCTGCCATCCAGAACTTCGCCCACAGATGCACCGTCATGAAGCCCATGAAGAGCTCAACGGACCAGAGATGGATCGAGTTCACGAAGTGGCCCACATCGGAGATGTGCCACCATGCCGGGCCTTCGACGGAGAGGGTGATCCCGCTCGCGATCACGATGACGAGCGCCCCGAGCGTGGCAACCCCGAAGACGTACGCCCACGAGGCGACGTAGACCGGCTGGGCGTCAGGGAGCAGCTTCTGCGGAGGAAGGAAGCGAAGCCCGAGCCGGCGCACGCCTCCCGTCCACGTCCGAGGCTGATCGGGAACGTCGCCGCCGCCGCGAGTGCGGGCGGGCGTTTCGTCCCGCTTGGCTGGCACCGCACGCACTCGAAGGAACGGCAGGCTGATTGCGGCGATGAAGAGGGCCACCATGACGGCGATCACGATGAGGTTCGCGACCGAGATCAGGATGAAGCTCCAGTGCAGGTAGTGCCCCGGATGGTTGAGATCGACAAGCGAGGCGGTCACCACGCGCCTGCTGCTCCACCCTCTCGAGTCCGCTGTCTTCGTCGACGCATCATCACCCCTCGGTACCCAGTTCCTCCCCTACACCGATAGCTCACTTCCGCTGCGGCTCTCAACTCTTACAGACGGCTTGCATCACCGACGGCTGCCGGCGCTCGCGGCGATCCATGAGGGTGACGCGATCAGCGCCGGAGATGGTCGCAGCTAGCAGCTCGGTTGCACCGGTAGCGGTGTCGCGACGACACCGCCGTACCGATCGCCACCGCGCTCGGCCGAGAGGTGACAGTCGAGCCCCGTCGCCCGCCCCTCCTCGGGAACGGGCGTCACGACGCGACCGAGGCAGAAGCACCGAACGGTCACCTGAGAGCCAGCGATCCCCACTCCGGCGTGCGCGTGGCTCTCCGAGGGCGCGCGCGCGAACGATCAGCCGACGCGTGGCGCCCCGGTGGTGGAGGTCGTCGATCCGGCCGCTGGCGCGAGCGATGACGCCTTGGTGCCGCTCGACGAGGTCGCCGGCGCGCTGGTGCCAGGCGAACTCGGAGTCCCGCCGGGCACAGTCGAGGAGCCCTGGCCGGTCGACGGACGCGTGGCCGGGTGCTTCGCCTCCTCCGCGATCAGCCGGTGGGCGGCGCCGAGATACTCGCCCATCTGCTGAAGGTCCTGCTGGAAGGCGCCGAGGCGGAAGTGCTTGCCGTCGACGACAGATTTCTCGTACGCGGCGTAGGCGAGGTTGAGGTCCTGGGCGATCTGCTCGGAGATGGACTGGGGAGAGCCACGGCCGATGTCCGTCACCGAGTGACCGAAGATCTGTTGCAACGAGCCGAGAAGAGTCGACGAGAAGCCGACCTTGTCACCGCCGAAGTCCGTCGCCACGTACTCGAGGGCGGGAAGGGAATGGGCCGTGCTGCTCACATAGAGAGCCTGGACGTAGATGACCGAGTCGTCGATCGGGACGAGCAGTGCAGGACCGAGCAGGACCTCGGAGTGGTTCTGACCGAGCAGCGTGACGGCCCGCGCGATGCTCGGGAAGGTCTGGATCTTCGCCGCGGCGAGCGTCGGACCGACCGCCGACGGAGAGACGCGCGGCAGTTCGTACGCGGTGAGATTTCCGTAGTTGGAATAGTCGGACTCAGCCGTGATGAAGCCGGCGAGCAGCTGGCTCCTGCCCGTCGAGGACTGCGGGACGAACGGCTCCAGCGCGACGAAGCTCACGCTCGACTGGCCGGGAAGCCGGATGAGCTCGTAGGCCGGCGTATAGGGGGCTCCGTTGGCACCTGCGGCCACATCCCATGCGTCCTGCAGCGAGTAGAAGCTCGAAGCCTGGTTGGCGGTCGGCAGGAAGTGATAACGGCCGTACATCTCCGTCAGCACGGTGAGCAGGTCCTGGGGGTACCGGAGGTGGTTGAGCAGCGCCCCCCTGTCAGACGGGGTCAAGTTCGCCATTGCCGAGAGCGGATGGAACAACCCCGGGTAGGCGTGCTCCCAGGCGGTCAGCACGGGGTCGTGGCTCGTCACCGCGAAGAGGCTCACTTGACCGGTGTAGGCGTTGACGACCGCCTTCACCGAGTCGCGCACGTAATTGTACTGCCCCTGTAGCCCGCTCGATGAGGGCAGGAGCCCTGTGGCCGCCGCCTGTGAATACGGGAAGTAGTCGCTCGTGGTGTAGCAGTCGACCACCCAGAAGACCTGACCGCCTGCCACGACCGGGTAGGGGTGCGAGTCGACCTTGAGGAACGGCGCCGCGTGCTGCACCCGTGTCTCGACGCCCTGCAGGTAGAGGATCCTCGACTTCGGGGTAATGAGGTGCGACACCAGCAGGTTGAAGTCGTGGAACCTCATCGCGAAGGCGGCACGCTGCCAGAATCCGGTCAGCTGGACACCGCCTGAACCGTGGTACTGGGTGGTGCGAGCTCGACCGGAGCTCCTCGAGAGGTAGTCGAGTTCGGGCTGACGCGTGTGGACGACGACGAAGTTCGTGGACGACTTCCCGAAGTAGATGTCCGGCTCGGTGATGCTCGGAGCGCCCGACGTCGACTGGACTGGTGCTCCCTGTATCGCGAACTGAGGGAGGCCCGCCGTCGTCGACGTGTTCGCCGGTGACATGACGACGCCGTACCCGTGCGTGTACTCCAGGTGTTGGTTCACCCACGTCTGGGGCACTCCGGACGAGAGCAGTTCCCGTACGCCGATCACGACCGGGGTGAGCGTGCGGGTGGACCCGCTCCCGAGCATGTACCGGTCGGTCGAGAGGCCGGAGAGGGAGTAGTAGCCGTGCAGCGCCTGGAGGTTGTCATAGGTCCCCGCGGCCACCGCGGGGTTCCAGAGCGGAAGATCGCTCAGACTCTGGCGGTTTGCCGTCACGGCGCTGCCACGAAGAGCGGCATGGCCGTCGAAGACCTCAGGCGTGATGGAGTTGAGCCCGAACGCATCCCGGGTGAAGGCGATGTTTCGCTGAATGTAGGGCAGCTCGACGGTGCTCTGGGAGGGGTTCACCTGGAGCCACTGGACGAAGGCAGGGAAGATCACACCGAGCATCAGCGCGATGAAGGCCCACAGCCCGACGGCCACCGCCGGGAAGACGAGCGTCCGGTGGTACACGTTGTAGCTGAGCAGTACGAAGCCGATCATGCTCACCACCGCCAGCACCGAGAGCGCCGGAAGGCGGACGTGGACGTCGGTGTAGCCGGCTCCTGCGACGACCCCGTTGGTCGACAGATCGAGGGCGTAGCGGTCGACGAAGAAGTACGCCGCGGCCCGCACGAGCGCCGCGAGAGCGAGCAGGAGCGAGAGATGGGCGACGGGCTGGCCGTCGATGCGAGGCGACGGGCCGCTCGTCCGCAGCCCCCCGTTCAGGTAGTACGCGGTGGCCGTGACGACGAAGAGCACGACGAGGGCGACGAGGGACCAGTCGACGAGGAAGGAGAGGAACGGCAGGCGGAAGACGTAGAAGCCGACGTCCCGTCCGAATTGTGGATCCTTGATGCCGAACTTCCCACCGTTCACAAAGAGCAGCCAGTGCTGCCACTGCGAACTCGTCCCGGCACCGACAGCGAGGGCGAGCAGGACCGAGACAACGGTGCGGACGGTGATCCGGTAGCGGCCGAACGACGCCCGGTAGCGACGCACGAGGTCGTACTCGGGGGCGAGATACACATCCGCCGGTGAAAGTCGGTCGACCGCCCAGAGGCTGATCCAGCAGGCGAGGAAGAACGTCACCGAGAAGACCGCTCCGAGGCCGAGCTTGGTCTCCACCATCGAGCGCCAGATCATGGTCTCGTTGATCGACCGGTACCACAGGTAGTTCGTATAGGCGTCCGCTACGGCCTGGACGAGGACGACGGCCAGGATCACCGCGATGACGAACAGCAGGATCGCCGCCTGGTAGCGGCGCATCATGTGCGGCCGCTCGACCACCGCGTGCTGGGGGACCCTCACTTCCGAAAGGCTATGAGCTGATCGGCACGAGGAGGCATCGGCACCCCGGGTGGACCGGTGGGTGCGGTTGCCCGGTGGGGAACTCCTCACCGGCTTCGACCGGCCCGGCCAGGGAATTGTCGTCGCAGTCGGGACAGGGCCGCCCACCGTCGTCGACCACCCAGCGAACGAGAACGCCCACTCCCCCGCTGACCGCGCCGTCGGAGAACGCCCTCGTCGCGAAGTCGCCCGCCACGCCTTCGACCCGGCTGCCGCGCCACTCGCGGTAGGCGGCGCCGGCGGCCTCGCCGGCGCCGTCCTCGACCTCGGAAATGGGGGCGAGCGCCTCGTCGAGGCGGTGCCTGAGCAGGCCGGTGACCTCCTCTGCCAGTTCTGCAGCGAGCCGCAGTCCGGCGGAGTTGGCATCGTCGGGCTTCGCCTCGCCGCCACCGAGCCAGGCGTGCCCGGCGGCCCATGCCGAAGAGAGCGAGGCCGAGACGGCGTCGCCGAGCCGGGTCCGCTGTTGCTCCTCGGGCAGCAGCGCGTGAAGTTCGGGCCTTCCCGTGGTGTGCCGAAGGGCGTCGAGAAGGACGTTCTGGTCGTCCTGCAGGGCCCGCTTGAGCGAGCGGGACAGCTTGGCCGCGATCGGGTCGAGCAGGGCCGCCCGCCGCCCGAGCGCGCCCGCGTCGACCTCCCCGGCACCCGCGAACTCCGAGAAGGCTTCCTCTGTCCGAGCGTCCTGGTCGCCCTCTGGACTCGGTCCGCCGTCCGCGCCGGGCTCCTCGTCCGCCAGCACGTCCTCGTCCACCTCGGCAACAGCCGCCTCGTGGGCACTGTGCTGGCCGAGCACGCCCTCGACCGGCGCCTCGGCGCCGCCGGGCTGTTCGATCTCCCCGGGGGTCTCGTCCTGCCTGCTGGCCCGGATTCTCGCGAAGAGCTCGTCCACACTGCGATGTGAGGGCTGAACGGACTCTTCCACCGCCTCGACCGCCGCCTCGCGCTCCGCCTCGTGGTCGTGCCGGAGCTCCTCGGAGTCGCCGTCGAGTTCACCCGCCAGACCCTCGTCCACCAGCAGGTCCACCTCTTCCCGCCGGAGGATGCGGATGACCGGTGCCTCCTCGCCGTCCTCGTGCTCGGTGGTCGTGGCAGCACCGACCGGTGGAACCTCGGGCTGCTCCTCTTCCGGCGACAGCTCGTCTGCCATCGGCTCCATCGGCGCGTCGTGCACACCGTCGTCGACAAGGGCTGCCTCCTCGAGCTCGGAGGCGACGCGCGCCTCCTCCTCGAATCCCTCACCGGTGCCCTCGTCGAGACCGCCTACGCCGTCGAGCAGCTCCTCGTCCTCCGCCGGCTCGCCGAGGTCGACAGCGATCTCTGCGTCGCCGTCGAACAGGTCCGACTCGTCCTCGGCCTCCTCTGCGAGCTCGCCCGCCTCAGCAGCCGCCAGGCGGGCGTCGTGCTCGGCACTTGCGAGCCGCTCGCGCAGGTCGTCCACGGAGTCGCCGACGGCGTCGACGACTCCGATCAGGGCGTCCCGTCCTGCCCTCAGCTGCTCGAGCTGGATCCGCAGGCTCCGACGCTTGTCGGCAAGGTCACGCAGGACTCCGCCGCGTAGGCGCCGGGCCTCCCTCACGATCCGCCGGCACTCCGCCCGCGTCGTATCGAGGAGCGCGACCGCTTCGGCCTGGGCGGCCTCGGCGACCGCGGCCGCCTCGGCGGTCGCCGCCTCCCTCAACGCCTCCGCCTCCGCCTCGGCCGCCGCCACTCGGTCGCTCATGACGTTCTCGGCCTCGGCCAGGATCTCTGCGGCCCGTGCCTCGGCCTTGCTCACGACGTCGGAGGCAGCATCGTGGGCGGCTTCGAGGATTCGGGCAGTCTCGGCCCCGACGGCCCGCAAGAGCGTGGCCTCGTCGAGCTGCGGGTCGGCCGCCTGGCGCTCGGCCTCCGCGAGGCGGCGGCGCAGAGCCTGCTCCCGGTCGAGCACCTCCTGCAGCTGGGCGGCGAGCGTCTCGAGGTACCTGCGGACGGCGTCGGGGTCGAGGCCGCGTCGCGCTGTAGGGAAGCTGCGGCGTGAGATCTCCTCTGGATGCACGCCCGTCTGCGAGGAGATCGAGACCCTCACCGGTTCGTCCGACATGGCGCCAAGCCTATGACGCCCGACCCGGTGGGCTCTGCCAACTCGGGACGGAAATCAGCCGCTCCTCGGCGGGGGCATCCTGCCTCCGTAATGTTGCTCGAGAATCCGGATCGCCTCGGCCACGGTGCTCACCGCGTACACCTTCAGCCTGCTGCCCGCGTGGGCGAGAGCGACCTTGTACTCCTGCGGCGGGACGAAGAAGACGCTCGCTCCGGCGTTGCGCACCGCGACGGTCTTCTGGGCGACGCCACCGACATCGCCCACCTGACCGAAGATGTCCATGGTTCCCGTCGCCGCCACCTTGTGGCCACCGGTGAGGTCGTAGGGGTCCAGCCGGTTGATGAGTCCGAGAGTGAAGGCAAGCCCGGCCGAGGGACCGATGATCCCCTCGGAGGACAGGTCGAGACGAAGCGGCAGCTTGCCGACGTGGTAGTTCGTCTCGACATTCAGCGCACCGATGCAGGCTGCCTCGTTGACCTTCTTCCCCGTCTCCGGCGAGCGGTGATAGAGCGGGAAGCGCAGCCCGGTGCCGTAGAGCGGGCAGGCGAGCGTCGCCTGCTTCCCGGTTCCCTCGACTCTCCAGGCCGACAGCCGAACCCTGACCGACTTCCGCGTCCGTTTGGGATAGGTGAGCACTCCCATCGTGACCGTCGCCCCCGGCTTGTAGGTGGACAGCAGCCGCCCGAGGTCGGCGTTGGTCCTCACCACCTTCTGGTCGACGGAGGTCACCACGTCCCCGACCGGCAGCCACCGCTCGGCGGGAGATCTCGGCAGGACGGCGTAGATGAGGGCCCCGTCGGGATGGACGGCCACCTTGTAGCCGAGCCGGCGGAGCGCCACGACCGTGGCCGCCTGCTGGGCGTTCGCCATGTCGAGCTCGCCCTCGATCTGGTACTGACCGGGGCTCTCGGGGCCGAGCAGCTCGCCCGACCCGATGATCTGGGCGTTCGGATCGAGGGCGAACCACGGCCACTCGATCGCTCGCATCGGCGTCAGCTCGACGTCGACGAGCAGCACTTGCCCCTTGTGGGTGTGGCTGGCGGACTTGGGCACACCGATCAGGCGCTCCACCGACTGGGCGGTCCCGGGGGTGATGGCGTAGTAGGGGATCGTGATGGACGACGCGATCGCTGCCGCGAGGACGAGCACCGCGATGACGAGGAAGACGGTGTGGCGAGTGCGCCAGGAAAAGCGCGACGGCTCCTCGTGATCCGGCTGCGGCTCGCCGCTCCCGCTCCCTAAGCTCTCCTCGTCATGTCCCTTCACGAGGGCTCAGCCTTGCACGGCCCGCATGCCGCGTCGGTCGCGCGCCGCAGGGCGGAGACCGTGGCAGCCGGTCGGCGGGGCGACGAGGGCACCGTCCGGCGGGCCCTCCTCGACGAGGCGCCTGCGGTGCGGGCGACGGCACTTGCCGCCCTCGTGCGCCTCGAGCGGTGCGGTCTCGAGGACCTGGCCGCCTCCCTCGGCGACCCATCGCCGGTCGTACGACGCCGTGGCGCCGAGGCCGCCTGGCGAGCAGGACTGGCCGCCGACGATGTGGCCCGCCTCGTCGAGGGGCGGCTCGCCGACAAGGACGCGGCCGTCGTCGAGGCGGCCGCCTTCGCCCTCGGGGAGCTGCGCTCGCACGCCGCCTGTCCTGCGCTCGCCCGAGTGGCGGCAGGCCATCCCGACCCCCTGTGCCGGGAGTCGGCCGTTGCCGCCCTCGGCGCCATCGGAGACCCGTCTTCGCTCGGGGTGATCCTGGCGGCGCTCACTGACCGCCCGCCGATCCGCCGGCGCGCCGTGCTCGCGCTCGCGCTCTACGAGGGGCCGGAGGTGGATACCGCCATCGAGGCGGCCCGTTCGGACCGCGACTGGCAGGTGCGCCAGGCCGCCGAGGACCTCAGCGGTTCCCGTGGGGACGCGCATCCCCCTTCGAGCCGAACGCCCAGTCGGGATCCTGCAGGCAGCGAGCCGCCCCCGTGACCACCGCCTGGCCGGGCTGGTCGGCGAGGTGCACCGGGATGCCGGTCGCCGTGGCGAGCCGCCTCGGGTAGCCGTCGAGCAGCCCGGCGGACCCCGCCAGGTGCAGCCCCCGCGACAACAGGTCGTTCGCGAGGTCCGGCGGGGCGCTGCGGATGCAGGAGACGGCCGCGTCGACGGTCCTCCTCACCACCTCGGCGACAGCGGGGTTGAGCTCTGAGCTCGAGACGACGACGGTCCGGACCATCCCGTTCGACGCGTCTCGCCC
>JAKACF010000097.1 GCA_021821585.1 Actinomycetes bacterium | reverse complement strand
TCCGATCTTGGGGCCCTACACCGCCAGCAAGCACGCCGTCGTCGCCCTGAGCGAGTCCCTGTCGATGGAGCTCGAGCTCGCCGGCGGCGCCGTCGGCGCCTCCGTGCTCTGCCCGATGTGGGTGAGGACGAGGATCCACGAGTCGGAGCGCAACGCCCCGGCAGAGGTCACCGACGCCATGTCCTCTGCGGCCGGGACGGCGGAGTCCGGCATGCGCGACCTCGTCGCCGGCCTCGTCGCCGGTGGAATGGAGCCGGCCGAGGTGGCCGCCATGGTCGTCGAGGCGGTGCGCCGGCGCCGCTTCTACGTGCTGCCGCACGAGGAGGTGACGACCGGCGTCCTCGAGCGGGCGGAGCGGCTCTCTCGAGGAGAGGCGCCGGTGCTGAGCTTCCCCGGAGCGGGCTGACTCAGCCGCCGGGGCGCCCGCGCCGGCCTGACACCGCCGCCCGGCGGCCGTGCCGGCGGTCCCGCCCGATCACGTGGTGGGAGATCGCCCGGCCCGCCGCTCGGCCGCCGTGACGGCGTTTCGCAGCAGCATCGCCCGCGTCATCGGGCCCACCCCGCCGAGCCGGGGCGTGATCCAGCCGGCGACCTCGGCGACGTCCTCCGACACGTCCGACAGCAGCCGGCGGCCCTCGAAGGAGGTGCCGGCCCCGACGACGGCCGCGCCCGGCTTCACCATCTCGGGCGTGACGAGGCCGGCGCGCCCGGCGGCGGCCACGACCACGTCGGCCCGGCGCACGTGGGCGGCGAGGTCGTCGGCGGCGACGCCGGTGTGGACCACCGTCACCGCCGCGTTGCAGCCGGGACGCTTCATGGTGAGAAGGAGCGAGAGCGGGCGGCCGATCGTGAGGCCCCGTCCGATGATGACGACGTGGCGCCCCTCGACCGGCACGTCGTAGGCCGCCAGCAGCTCCACGATGCCGAGCGGGGTGCAGGCGCGCGGGCCCTCCGCCCCCATGACGAGGCGCCCGAGGTTGACCGGGTGGAGGCCGTCGGCGTCCTTGTCGGGGTCGATCCCGAGCAGCGCCGCCTCCTCGTCCAGCTCTCCGGGCAGGGGGAGCTGGACGATGTAGGCGTCGACGGCGTCGTCACGGTTGTAGCGGGCGATCACCTCCATGAGCCCGTGCTGGGAGACGGCGGCGGGAAGGTGGGTGTGGACCGAGCGGATCCCGACCCTCGCGCAGTCCTCCCGCTTCATCTCGACGTACCGCTGGCTCGCCGGGTCGTCGCCGGTGAGGATCGTGCCGAGGCCCGGGACGTGGCCTGCCTCGGTCAGGCGGCGCACCCTCTCGGTGAGGTCCGAGAGGATGCTCTCGGCGAGGGCGTTGCCATCGAGCAGCCGTGCGGTCATCTCGTCACCTCAGTGTCGGAAGTGGCGCTCGCCGGTGAGCACCATGGCGAGGTTGCGCTCGTCGGCCGCCGCCACGACCTCGTCGTCGCGAAGCGACCCCCCCGGCTGGACGACGACCGCCACGCCCGAGTCCGCCACGGCGTCGAGCCCGTCCCGGAAGGGGAAGAAGGCGTCGCTCGCCCCGGCGCCGCCCTCGGCCCGGCCCGCCGCCTTGCGGGCCGCCAGGCCGGCGGCGTCGACCCGGCTCTGCTGGCCGCACCCGACGCCCACCACCTGGCCGTCCTTCGCGAGCACGATGGCGTTCGAGCCCGTCCGGGCGCAGACGAGCCAGGCCAGCTCGGCGTCGCGCCACTCGGCCTCCTCGAGGCCCCGGGCGGTGACGACACGCCACTCGTCCCGCCCGCGGCGCAGCAGGTCGGGCTCCTGGACGAGGTAGCCGCCGTCGATCTGGCGGAGCGCCAGCGCGGGCGGGGACGGAGGCGGGGCGGCGAGGGTCCGGGTGTTCTTGCGCTTGGACGAGAGCAGCTCGAGGGCGTCCTCGTCGTAGCCCGGCGCCACGAGGACGTCCGCCAGCGGGTTCGCCACGATCGCCTCGGCGAGGCGGCGGTCGACCCGCTCGGTCAGCGCCACGATCCCCCCGAAGGCCGACAGCGGGTCGGCCTCCATGGCCCTCGCGTAGGCGCGCTCCACGTCGGCCGGGTCGACCGCCGCCCCGCAGGGGTTGGCGTGCTTCACGACGACCGCCGCCGCGCCGGTGCCGTCGAGGCGAAGCATCTCGTGCGCGAGGCGCCAGGCGGCGTCCGCGTCGAAGAGGTTCAGGTAGGACAGCTCCCGGCCGCCGTGCTGGACCGCCTCCTCCCACCAGCCGCGCCGGCCGGCGGGGAGCCCGGGGGCGCTCGCCGCCCGGTAGACGGCGGCCTGCTGGTGGGGATTCTCCCCGTAGCGCAGCGAGCGGGCCCGCTCGAGGGCCAGGTGCAGCGTCGGCTCGAACGGCTCGTCGGGGCCGGCGCCCGTCTCGTCGAGCCAGGAGACGATGGCAGTGTCGTAGGCGGCCGTGTGGGCGAAGGCTGCGCGGGCGAGGCGACGACGCGTGGCGGCCGAGACCTCGCCCTCCCGGCGCAGCTCGTCGAGCACCGGCCCGTAGTCGGCCGGGTCGACGACGACGGTGACGTGGGCGTGGTTCTTGGCGGCCGCCCGCACCATGGTGGGACCGCCGACGTCGATCATCTCGACCGATGGCTCGCTCGTGAAGGGGTAGAGGTTGCAGACGACGAGGCCGATCGGCTCGATCCCCTGGGCGGCGAGGTCGGCCCGGTGGCCCTCCTGGTCGAGGTCGGCCAGGATGCCGCCGTGGATCCTCGGATGCAGGGTCTTCACCCGGCCCGAGAGCATCTCCGGCGAGCCGGTGACCGACTCCACGGTGACGTGGGGGACGCCGGCGGCCCCGAGGGCGCGGGAGGTGTTGCCGCTCGCCACGAGCTCCACGCCGAGCTCGTGGAGGCTCCTCGCGAACGCCTCGAGACCGGTCTTGTCGTACACCGACACGAGCGCCCTCATCGGCCGCCCCTTTCTCGCTCGGTTCCTCCCGCGCCGGCGGTCGCCGACCCTGGCTCGTCAGCCTGCTCGCCACGGACGAGCCGCCACAGGGTCGCCGGGTAGAGGCGGCGCTCCACCTCTTTGATGCGTTCGTGCAAGGTGTCGACGGTGTCGCCCTCGAGGACGGGAACGGCCTCCTGGGCGAGGACCGGCCCCTCGTCCACCTCGAGGGTGGCGAGATGCACCGTACAGCCCGTCTCGGCGACGCCCGCCTCGAGGGCCGCCTCGACGGCGTGCCATCCCTTGAACGCCGGGAGCAGCGCCGGGTGGGTGTTCACCACCTTGCCGGGAAAGGCCTCGTGGATGGACCGCCCGAGCACCGTTCCGTATCCGGCCATCGCGACGAGGTCGACGTCGTGGCGCCGGAGGGCTGCCACGACGTCGTCGGTGTAGGCGTCCCGGTCGAAGTCGCGGCCGAAGCTTGTGCGCAGAACCCGCTCGAGCGGGACCCCGGCGGCGCCCGCCACCTCCTCGGCCCCGCAGTGCCGGTCGACGAGGACGACGACGACGGGCAGGCCGCTCTCGAGGATGGAATGCAGGATCGAGCCGGTACCGGACGCGAGGACGCCGAGACGCGCCCCCTCGTCGGTTTCGGTCCTCACCTGTGGGACCGTAGCAGGGCTGCTCTAGCACTCTGCGTGGTCAAACTCGCCACAAACGGTGAGCACGCCCGAGAAGCCCGGGATATCATTCGGCCACGACCTGGCAGCGAGCAGAAGGGGGGCGAGGGCGCTGAGCGACATCCCGCTGGGAGACGGCTGGTGGATCGCCTCGGACGGCAAGTGGTACGCCCCCGAGCTGCATCCGGACCGCCAGCGCCCGGCCGTCGAGGAGGAGCCTCCGCCCGGCTGGTGGCTGGCGAGCGACGGGCTGTGGTACCCGCCGGAGGACCACCCCGCACTGGCCGAGGGGCGGCAGGCCACCCTGCCGAAGGCGCCGGCTCCGGAGGAGCCGGCCCAGCCGGCCGGAGCGCGACCGGCGCCGATGACCATCAGCCAGGACGAGCTCGACGAGCTCTTCGCCGCCGAGGAGGCGGCCGGCGCCGGCCGGGCGGCGCACGAGCCCGCTCCGGGCGCCTGGCGGGGTACCGTCGGCGCCCCGCCACCGGGCTTCCGGCCTCCTCTGGGGGCCAGCTTGAACGACAAGGAGCGCGACGAGTTCTTCGCCAGCGCGAGCCGCATCCCCGGGCGCTCGGGGAAGAAGAAGACTGGCGAGCAACGGCCGGCAAAGCCGGCGCCGGCGCCGGCGCCGGCGCCTGCTGCGCCGTCAGTGAGCGAGCAGAAGGCCGGGCTCCTCTCCCGCATCCGGCGGAAGGGCCCCGTTTCCTGAGTCAGCCGGGCAGGTAGCCGTAGAGAGGGAAGCCGGCCAGCAGCTCCTGGACGCGGGCGGAGAGCTCCGCCGAGCGGGCGTCGACCCGGTCCTCGAGGGCGTCGGCGAGGAGCGACCCGACCGCGTCGAACTCGGTCGAGCGGAACCCTCGGGCCGCCAGCGCGTTGGCCCCGAGCCGCAGCCCTGAGCCGTGCGGCGGCGTGGCCGGGTCGTAGGCGAGCCGCATGGCGTTGGCGGAGATGCCGATCCTGTTCAGCCGCGACAAGGCGGCGCCCGCCTCCTCTCCGGCCGGCGAGAGGTCGACGAGGAGCTGGTGGACGTCCGTGCCGCCCGTCACCACCTCGGCCCCTGTCCGCCCGCGCTCGGCGACCAGGCGGTCCGCCATCGTGCGGGCACCCGCGAGGGTCGCCTCCATCCGCGCCCGGAAGCCGTCGGTCGCCGCCAGGGCGAAGGTGACCGCCTTGGCGGCGATCACGTGGGGAAGCGGGCCGCCCTGCTCGCCGGGGTAGACGGCGGCATCGACCCGCGAGGCGAGGTCCGCCCGGCAGAGGATGGCGCCGCCGCGGGCGCCGCCGAGGGTCTTGTGGACCGTCATGGTGCAGGCGTCCGCGTACGGCACCGGATCGGGGTGGAGCCCGGCCGCCACGAGGCCGGCGAAGTGGGCCATGTCGACCACGAGGTAGGCGCCGACGGCGTCGCAGATCTCCCGGAAGCGCCGGAAGTCGAGCCAGCGCGGGTAGCAGGACCAGCCGGCGAAGACGACCTTCGGCCGGTGGCGCTCGGCCATCTCGGCCACCTGGTCCATGTCGACGAGGCGGTCCTCCTTGCGCACGCCGTAGGACGAGGTCGCGTGGAACCGGCCGGCGAAGGTCCCCGACCAGTAGTGCGTCGGGTGCCCCCCGTGCTCGAAGTCCCAGCCGAGGACGGCGTCGCCCGGCTCGCACAGGGCGTGGAGGACGGCGATGTTGGCGTTCGAGCCCGAATAGGGCTGGACGTTCGCGTGCTCGGCGCAGAAGAGGGACTTCGCCCGCTCGATGGCGAGCGACTCGATCGCGTCCACCCACTCGCAGGTGTCGTAGTCCCGGTGGCCGGGGAAGCCGTCGGCGTACTTCGCCGTGAGGACGGAGCCCTGTGCCTCGAGGACCGCCCGGGGCGGGACGCTCTCGGAGGCGACGAGGTCGAGCGTCGTCCGCTGGCGCCGGAGCTCGCCACCGATCAGCTCGGCGAGCTCGGGGTCGACCTCGCCGAGCGGGAGGTCGAACACACCGCGGCCGTCCGGCACGCTCACGGCGCCGGCCGCCTGCGCCGCCGGCGGTACTCGCCGACCGGCTGCACGTCGTAGCCGGCGGCCCGCGTAGCCTCGAGCACCGCCTCGGCGTGCTCGGGGTTGCGCGTCTCGAGCACGAGGTGGACGCCGGTCTCCCGCACGTGCAGGTCGTAGCCCTCGCGGAGGTGCTCGACGGCGACGAGGTTCGCCCCGGTCATGCCGACCACGGCGAGCAGCCTCGCCAGCTGGCCGGGCCGGTCCGAGACACGTGCGAACACGACGAGGCGTCGCCCGGCGTTCGTCTCGTGCCGCCGGATGGCGGGGGCGAGCAGTCCGGTGTCGACGTTGCCGCCCGAGAGCACGAGCGCCGTCGTGCCCTCTCTCGGCGTCTCGATCGCCCCCGCCAGGAGGGCGGCCACCCCGACGGCGCCGGCGCCCTCGACGACGAGCTTGGCGCGCTCGAGCAGCAGCACCATGGCGTCGGCGATGTCGTCCTCGTCGACCGCCACGACTTCGTCCACGAGCTGGCGGACGATCGGGAGGGTGAGCGCTCCCGGGCGCTTGATGGCGATGCCGTCGGCGAGGGTGGCGGCCGCGCTCCCGGCCGGCTCCTTCCCCTCGAGCGCGCTGAGGTACGGGGCGCAGTTCGCCGCCTGGACGGCGGCGACCCGCACCTCGGGCCGAAGTGCCTTCACCGCCGTCGCGATGCCCGAGACGAGGCCGCCGCCTCCGAGGGGGACGACGACGAGGCGGAGGTCGTCGATCTCCTCGAGCAGCTCGAGGCCGAGGGTCCCCTGGCCGGCGATGATGGCCGGGTCGTCGAAGGGATGGACGAGCACCTCGCCGGTCGACTCCGCCCGGCTGGCGGCCATGGCGAGACACTCCTCGATCGCCTCGCCCCCGAGGTGGACCGTGGCCCCGTAGGCCTCGGTCGCCTCGGCCTTGGAGATCGAGGCGTCGCCGGGCATGAAGACGTGGCAGCTGACACCCGCCTGGCGGGCACCGAAGGCAGCCGCCTGGGCGTGGTTGCCGGCCGAGGCGACGACGATGCCCCGCGAGGCCTCCTCGCCGAGGGCGGCCAGCTTGGCCGAGACGCCCCGGATCTTGAACGAGCCCGTCCGTTGCAGGTTCTCGGCCTTGAAGACCACCCTTGCCCCCGGACCCGCCCGCTCGGTGAGGACCCTCGAGTTGAACAGGGGCGTGCGCGCCGCCACCTTCTCGACGGCGCGCCGTGCCCTCTCGATGTCCCCGAGACCGACGACCTCGCCCACCTCGTGCCGGTTCAGCCGAGCGACCGGACGATCCCGACCATCAGCTCGCCCGCCTCGGTGGGGTTCTTCGCCACCGTCACCCCGGCCTCGGCGAGGGCCTCCATCTTCGCCTGGGCGGTGCCCCTCGAGCCCGAGACGATGGCGCCGGCGTGCCCCATCTTGCGCCCGGGCGGCGCCGTCTGGCCGGCGATGTAGGCGACGACGGGCTTCGTCATCTTCGTCTTGATGTACTCGGCAGCCAGCTCCTCGGCCTCACCGCCGATCTCGCCGATCATCATGACGGCGCGCGTCTCCGGGTCGGCTTCGAAGGCCTCGAGGACGTCGACGAAGGTCGTGCCCGGGACGGGGTCGCCGCCGATGCCGACGCAGGTCGTCTGGCCGACGCCCTGTTGGGACAGCTCGTGCAGCGCCTGGTAGGTGAGCGTGCCCGACCGGCTGACGATCCCGACCGGGCCGCCGGGGAGCGCGATGTCGCCCGAGGTGATGCCGATGTTGCACTTGCCCGGCGAGATGATGCCCGGGCAGTTCGGCCCGATGAACCGGGTGGCCGGGAAGTCGCGCCGGAGCCGGGCGGCGACGTAGGCCTCGTCCTTGGCCGGGATGTGCTCGGTGATGCAGACGATGAGGCCGACGCCCGCCTCGGCAGCCTGCAGGATGGCGGCCGGCGCCGCCTTCGGGGGGACGGCGACGAAGGTGGCGTCCACGCCCTCGCGCTCCACCGCCTCGGCGACGCTGTCGTAGACCGGGATGCCCTCGACGTCGGTGCCGCCCTTGCCGGGCGTCACACCGGCGACGACCTTGGTCCCGTACGCCTTGTTGCGAAGGCCGTGGAAGCGGCCCTGGCTCCCGGTGAGGCCCTGGACCGCCACCTTGGTGGTCTCGTCGACGAAGATGCTCATGACCGGCCTCCGACCGTCTCGGTTCCGAGCCCGGCGCCCGCCACCTCGACCGCCCGGCGGGCGGCGGACAGCATCGTGGGCTCGCTGATGATCTTGTCCGAGGAGCGCCCGGCGATGATCTCCCGGGCCTCCTTCGCGTTCGTGCCGTCGAGGCGCAGCACGATGGGCGAGGACAGCTCGACCCGGTCGAGCGCCGTGAGGATGCCGCGGGCGACCTCGTCGCAGCGGACGATCCCGCCGAAGATGTTGACGAGGATGGCCTTCACCTTGGCGTCGGAGTTGATGACCTCGAGGGCGGCCGCCATGACGTCGGCGTTCGCACCTCCCCCGATGTCGAGGAAGTTGGCGGCCGAGCCGCCCACCTGGTTCACGACGTCGAGCGTGCTCATGGCGAGGCCGGCGCCGTTCGCGATGATCCCGACCGTGCCGTCGAGGCCGATGTAGTTGAGGCCCCGCTCCTTGGCCCGGCGCTCGCGCTCGTCGATCTCGCCCGTGCCCTCGAACTCCTGCCACTCGGGGTGGCGGAAGGCGGCGTCGTCGTCGAGGGTCACCTTGGCGTCGAGGGCGTGCACGCGGTGGTCGGCGGTGAGCACGAGCGGGTTGATCTCGACGAGGTCGGCGTCCCCCTCGACGTAGCAGCGGTACAGGCTGACGAGCACCTCGGCGGCTCCGTCGAGCGCCTCGACGTCGAGCCCCGCCTCCTCGGCGAGCGCCCGGGCATCGGCGAGCGACAGGCCGTCGAGCGGGTTGACGTGACGGCGGGCGATCGCCTCCGGCGCCTCCTCGGCCACCTGCTCGATGTCGACGCCGCCGCGGGCGGAGACCATGGCGAGGTGGAGCTTGGCCGCCCGGTCGAGGGTGAAGCTCGCGTAGTACTCCTTCTCGATGTCGGTGGCGCGCTCGATCCACAGCCGCCGGACGACGTGGCCCTTGATGTCGAGGCCGAGGATGCTGCCGGCGTGCAGCTCGACCTCGGCCCGGTCCGCCGCCAGCTTCACGCCTCCCGCCTTGCCCCGGCCGCCGACTTGCACCTGCGCCTTCACGACGACCGGGTAGCCGATGCGCTCGGCCGCCGCCACCGCCTCCTCGACGGTGTCGGCGACCTCGCCGGGCGAGATCGGGATTCCGTAGCGGGCGAAGTACTGCTTGCCCTGGTACTCGAACAGGTCCACCTCGAGCCTTTCTCCTCGTTCCCAGCAGAAGACGGTGCCGCCGGCTACGTCGTGCCCGCGCGGAGCTCCCGCTCGTCGAGGGTCGTCTCGAGCCAGGCGGAGATCTCGGGCAGCGGCGTGCCGGGCGTGAAGACCGCCGCCACCCCGGCGCGCTTCAGGACGTCGATGTCGGCGTCGGGGATGATGCCCCCGCACATGACGACGACGTCGTCCAGGCCCTCGCCGCGCAGGAGCTCGACCACCTTCGGGACGAGCGTCAGGTGCGCACCCGAGAGCAGGGAGAGCCCGACGGCGTCGGCGTCCTCCTGGACGGCGGTCTGGACGACCTGCTCCGGGGTCTGGTGGAGCCCGGTGTAGATGACCTCGAAGCCGGCGTCGCGCAGCGCTCTCGCGATGACCTTGGCCCCGCGGTCGTGCCCGTCGAGACCCGGCTTCGCGACGACGACTCGGTAACGGCGTTCCATCCCGTGCCGGATGCTACCGACCTCGCACGATCGGCCACGAATCGGGCGCCGCACAATCCCGGCCGGCGCCCGCTGCGATGAGTACGATGCGCCCCAATGCGGGGCACGGTGAGCGCGCGGGCGTGGTGGCTCTCGCCGAGCGCGGGCGCACTGGCCGCGCTCCCCCCGGCGGTCCTCGCCATCTTCATCTGCGCCCACCAGCTCACCTTGCACGGGGTGCTCCACGGCGTGGTCCTGAACAGCGAGGCGCAGAACCTCGGCTCGTCCATCGCCATCACCCACGGGGCGCTCCCCTACTCCAACTTCGCGCTCGCCCAGCCGCCCGGAATGCCGGTGCTGCTGCTGCCGCTGGCGTGGATCTCGCACGCCGTCGCGCCGAGCATCGTGCTCCCCCTCGCACGGGGGCTCACCGCCATCGCCACCGTCGTCGCCGTCTTCCTCGCAGGCATGGCGGCGCGGGCCTAC
>JAKACF010000096.1 GCA_021821585.1 Actinomycetes bacterium | reverse complement strand
AGGTCGGCGGCGGCGTCGAAGGAGATGTTCTCGTCGTGGCCCTCGGTCGCCTTGGTGGAGGGGGTGAAGACGGGCTCGGGCAGGCGCTCGGACTCCGACAGGCCGGCGGGGAGCGGCGTCCCGTGCATCGTGCCGGTCGTGCGGTACTCCTTCCAGGCCGAGCCGGCGAGGTAGCCGCGGACGATGCACTCGATCGGCAGCATCTCCGCCCGGCGCACGAGCATCGCCCTGCCGGCGATGCCCTCGAGCGACTTCGCCTCGGGAGGGAAGCGGTCCGGGTCGGCCGTGACGAGGTGGGTCGGGGCGACGTCCGCCAGCTCCCCGCTCCAGAAGTCGGTCATGGCGGTCAGCACCCGGCCCTTGTCGGGGACCGGCTCGGCGAAGACCCGGTCGAAGGCGGAGATCCGGTCGGACGCCACCATGAGCAGCAGCCCGTCGCCGGCGTCGTAGATGTCACGGACCTTTCCCGAGTAGAGGTGGGCCAGGCTCACTTGAAGGACTCCTCCATGGTGTCGATGGTGCGATGTGCGTGCCGGAGCGCCCGGTCGAGGTCGAAGGCCCCGTCCAGGACCTCGGCGAGGTCGTGCCCCGACCGCCCGAGCGCCTCGGGGACGGCCGGGTCCTCCTCGAGGACCCGGCGCAGCGGTCGCCGCTCCTCGTATGCCCGCCGGGCGTCTCGCTGGACGATTCGGTAGGCCTCGTCACGGCTGAGGCCCGCCGCCACGAGCGAGAGCAGGACCGGCTGGGAGAAGACGAGGCCGTAGGAGCCCTCCGTCAGGTTCTCGAGCATCCGCTCCGAGCGGACGACGAGCCCGTCGACGAGGCGGGTGGCCCGGCGGAGGGCGTAGTAGGCGGCCAGGCTGGCGTCCGGCAGCACGATCCGCTCGACCGAGCTGTGGGAGATGTCCCGCTCGTGCCAGAGGGCGACGTCCTCGAGGCCGGCGAGGGCGTAGCCCCGGAGCACCCTCGCCAGGCCGCAGAGGCGCTCGGCCGTGATCGGGTTGCGCTTGTGGGGCATGGCCGAGGAGCCCTTCTGGCCGGCGCCGAAGGGCTCCTCCACCTCGGCGACCTCGGAGCGCTGGAGGTGGCGGATCTCGAGCGAGATCGCCTCGATGGTCGTCCCGACCGCCGCGCAGGCGTAGAGGTACTCGGCGTGGCGGTCCCTCGAGATCACCTGGGTCGCCGGCACCGGGCGGAGGCCGAGGGCCGCGCAGACGTGGCGCTCGACGGCCGGGTCGATGTTCGAGTACGTGCCGACCGCCCCCGACAGCTTGCCGACGGCAACGTTCCTCCGGGCGGCCCGCAGCCGGTCGCGGTCGCGCAGCGCCTGCAGGCAGTAGAGCGCCAGCTTCGTCCCGAAGGTCGTCGGCTCGGCGTGCATGCCGTGGGTCCGCCCGAGCATCGGCGTGCCGGCGTGCTCGAGCGCACGGCGTCGGAGCGTGGCGATCAGCTCGTCGAGGGCCTCGAGGAGGAGGTCGGCGGCCTCGCTCAGAGTGGCGCACAGCGCCGTGTCGACGACGTCGGAGGAGGTGAGCCCGTGGTGGATCCAGTTGCCCTCCGGCGCCCCGACGGCCGCCTGGACCACGTCGACGAAGGCGGCGACGTCGTGGTCGGTGACCCGCTCCCGCTCGAGGACGGCCTGGACGAAGGCGCCGTCGACCTTCGGCGCCCGCTCCCGGCAGGCCCGTGCGTGGTCGCGCGGGACGACGCCGAGCTCCGCCCACGCCTCGACGGCGAGCAGCTCCACCTCGAGCCAGAGCTCGAAGCGCCGCTCGTCGGAGAAGAGGGCGGCCATCTCCGGAAGCGAGTAACGGGGGATCACCGCGGCGACCTCATCGCGGCCCGAGGGCGACGAGCGGCCGGAGGGCGACGTCGTCGCGAACCTGCATGCCCTCGAAGTGGATGGCGGAGACCGCCCGGTAGGCGGAGGCCCGGGCGGCAGCCAGGTCGTCCCCGACCGCCGTCACGCAGAGCACCCGGCCGCCGGAGGTGCGCAGCGCCCCCGCCCCGTCGAGGGTGGTGCCGGCGTGGAAGACGAGCACACCCTCGAGGGTACCCGCCTCGGCGACGCCCCGGACGAGGCCGCCGGTCCTCGGGGTGAGGGGATAGCCGGGGGCGGCGGCCACGACCGAGACGGCAGCCGCCGCCGAGAAGCGGGGCGCCTCCCCGGCCGCCCCGAGGTCGCCGCCGGCGGCGGCGGCCAGCAGCGAGGTGAGGTCGGACTCGAGCCGGGGCAGGATGGCCTCGGTCTCGGGATCGCCGAAGCGGACGTTGAACTCGATGAGGCGGGGGCCCGAGGCGGTGAGCATGAGCCCGGCGTAGAGCAGGCCCCGGTAGTCGACGCCGTCCCGGCGCAGGTAGGCGAGGGTCGGCTCGACGATCCGGTCGACCACGGTCCCGACGAGTGCGTCGTCGACCGCCGGCACGGGCGAGTAGGCCCCCATCCCGCCGGTGTTCGGTCCGGTGTCGCCCGACCCGATCCGCTTGTAGTCCTGGGCCGGGGCGAGCGGGACGACCCGGTGCCCGTCGGTCAGGCAGAACAGCGAGAGCTCGGCGCCCTGCATCCGCTCCTCGATCACGACGCGCCGGCCGGCCTCCCCGAAGGAGGTCCCCGCCAGCTTCGCCTCGAGGTCGGCGGTCGCCTCGTCGAGGTCCCCCGTGACGAGCACCCCCTTGCCGGCCGCCAGCCCGTCGGTCTTCACGACGTAGCCACCTTCGAGGCCGGCGAGGAAGGCCCGCGCCCCGTCGAGCTCACCCGAGGAGAAGGCGGCCCACCGTGCCGTCGGGACCCCGGCCCGGCTCGCCACCTGCTTCAGGTAGCGCTTGGACCCCTCGAGCGCCGCCCCGGCGGCGCCCGGTCCGAAGACGGCCTTCCCCCGCGCCCGGAGCCGGTCGGCGAGCCCGTCGACGAGGGGCGCCTCCGGGCCGATCACGTAGAGGTCGGCCTCGACCTCCTCGGGGGGAGCCGGCGTCGAGGACATCTCGTGCCCGCTGTCGAGCCGGCCGTCGATGCCGGGGTTGCCGGGCGTGGCGACGACGTCGGCGGAGCGGCCGATCGCCCAGCAGAGGGCGTGCTCCCTGGCGCCGGAGCCGACGACGCAGACCCTCACGCGGCGAAGGAGACGTACTGCTCGCGCCCGGGCCCGACGCCCACGAAGGAGACCGGCACCCCGGCCGCCTTGGCGATGAGCTCGACATAGCTCCGTGCGGCCGCCGGCAGGTCGTCGACGCTCGTGGCCCCGGCCAGGTCCTCCTGCCAACCCGGCAGCTCCTCGTAGACCGGCGACACCCGGTGGAGCACCGACTGGTGATAGGGGACGTGCTCGTAGACCGTGCCGTCGGCCTCGTAGGCGACGCAGACCTTCACCGTCTCGAGCCGTGAGAGGACGTCCAGCTTGGTGATGTCGAGCTCCGAGAGCGAGTTGAGGCGGACCGCCTGGCGGAGCATCACGAGGTCGAGCCAGCCGGGGCGGCGCCGGCGGCCGGTGTTGGTGCCGTACTCGTGCCCCCGATCGACGAGGTAGTCCGCCGTCTCGCCCTCCACCTCGGTCGGGAAGGGCCCCGAGCCGACCCGGGTGATGTAGGCCTTCACGATGCCGACGACTCGGGAGATGTCCCTCGGTCCGATGCCCGCACCGACGCAGGCCCCGCCCGCCACCGGGTTCGACGAGGTGACGAAGGGGTAGGTGCCGTGGTCGACGTCGAGGAAGGTCGCCTGGGCCCCCTCCAGCATGACCTGCTCTCCCGCCTCGAGCGCCTCGTGGACGAGTGCGACCGTGTCGCCGATCATCGGTGCGATGCGGGGGGCGATCTCGCCGAGGTACCGCTCGGCGATCGCCTCGCCGTCGAGGGGCAGGCGGTTGTAGACCCGCGAGAGGAGGGCGTTCTTCTCCCGGAGCACGACGTCCAGCTTCTGGCGGAAGATCTTCGGGTCGGTGAGGTCCTGCACCCTGAGCCCGATGCGCGCCGCCTTGTCGGCATAGGCCGGGCCGATCCCCCGCTTGGTCGTCCCGAGCTTGTTCTGTCCGAGGTAGCGCTCGGTCATGAGGTCGAGCTCGTAGTGGTACGGCATGATCAGGTGGGCGTTGCCGGACAGGACGAGCCGGCTCGTGTCGATGCCGCGGGAGCCGAGCATCTCGCACTCGGCGAGGAGCACGGCCGGGTCGACGACGACGCCGTTGCCGATCACCGGCACCGTGTGGGGGTAGAGGACACCGCTCGGGACGAGCTGGAGGGCGAAGGACTGGCCGTCGACGACGATGGTGTGGCCGGCGTTGTGGCCGCCCTGGTAGCGGACGACGAGGCGCATGTCCTTTGCGAGGAGGTCGGTGAGCTTGCCCTTGCCCTCGTCTCCCCACTGGGTTCCCACCACGACGGTCGCGGGCATCGGTCCTCCGGTCCTCGGTGCCTCCGGCTCGTCCGGCTGCGCCGGGAGTGCAAGCTTAGGTGACCGGCGCCGCACCGTTCGCCTGCACGGCGCGGCGCGCACCGGACGGAGCCGGGGCGGCTTGTCGACGTCGGCTGTCGCCCGGGGAGCCCGTCACTCGCCGCGACGAGGCGCCCTCGTCGCCACGAGCTCGACTTCGAACCCGTCGTCGTTCTCGAGATAGGCGGCGTAGTGGTCGGGGCCGCCTGCGTGCGGGTGCCGGTCCTCGAAGAGAAGACGCCAGCCGTGGCCTCCCGCGTCGGCGACGAGCCGGTCGATCCACGCCGGCTCTCCGGCGTGGAAGGCGAGGTGGTTCAGCCCGGGGCGGAGCCGGTCGTGGTGGGGTGCGGTGAGCGCAGGCGACTGTTCGAGGACGACGTAGTGGCCGTCGCGTCGCCAGCTCCTCCCGGCGGCCCACTCCTGGAACACCCGGTAGCCGAGCGCATCGAGGAGCCAGCCGAAGCTCCCGAGCGCCCGGGCGAGGTCCGGCACCCACAGCTCGACGTGGTGGACGCCGGTGTGGGTGCCGACGTGCTTCACGAGCTGGAGGGCAGGATTCGCCTCGTCCCACAGGGTCGGGAACTCCTCGAGCGGGCGGAAGCCGCACGACACGTAGAAGGCCCGCGTGGCGGCGTAGGAGGGGTCGTCTCGTCGCTCGCTCAGCGTCTTCACCTGGAGGAATTCGGCCCCCCGATCGAAGGCGAGGTCTTCTGCGCGTCCGACGAGGCGCCGACCGATGCCACGGCGGTGGTAGGCCGGCCGGACGCCCATCACGTAGATCTCCGATGCGAAGGGGCCGTGGTCGACCAGGCTGAGAAAGCCCACGTCCCTCCCGCCGTGCGACGCCACCACCGTGAGGGAGCGGCCGGCGACCTCTACGTAGTGGTCGACGGCCTCCGGGATCCCGAACCACTCGGGCAGCTCGGCGAGAATCGCCCGACAGGGCGCCCCGCTGCCACCCTCCTCGTCCCGCAGCGTGAACTCGTCGACCGGCACGAGTGCAGTCTGTCGGCTCGTGGCCCGGCCGTGGTGACGCCGCCGGGCGCGTCCCGCAACAGCCGCCCGGTCGGCTCGGAGCACGAGCGCCGACCGCCGGCGGGCATGCCACGGGCCGCCTGCGCTTCGTAAGATCCGCCGGGTGCCCGACCTCGCCACAGCAGACCTCCTCGACCTGCTGACCTCGGCCGATCCACACGAGCGAGACGAGGTGGCCTACACCGAGCTCGCGGGCCGGATCACGAGCGGTGGCGAGGACGGCTCGTTGCTCGTGATCGGCGACCGGCTCGTCGGGTACTTCGAGGACGGGAGGGTCTACGCGCGCAGCTTCGCCGCCCTCGTCCTGGCGGAGGTCGTCACCCGCGACGCCATGATCGGCGCGCTGGATCCGGCGGCGGTCCACCGGTGGCTGGCGGCCTTCTCGGACTGGTACCTCGAGGAACAGGACCTCCGGGGATTCGACGACGATCTCGGCTGGTTGCACGCCGTGGCCCACGGCGCCGACGCCATCGGCGCCTTCGCCCGGCATCGCCTTCTCCGACGCGGCGAGCTCGGCGGCCTTCTCCGACTTGCCCGCGACCGGGTGCTCTCCTCGGGGTCCGCCCTCTTTGCCGCCCACGAGGACGACCGCGTCGCCCTCGCGATGGCGCTCGTGCTCGCACGTCCCGAAGTCGGGGGTGACGAGAGCGTCCGCTGGCTGAACGCGCTCGAGGGCGCGTTCGCCTCGGGCGAGCCTGGCCCGGTTCCTCCATGGGTCTCCAACACCGTTCACACCCTTCGGGCGCTGTACGTGCTCGTCCACGAGGGCGGTCACGTGCCGGGCGAGCCCTCCAGGTCGTTCTCGGTGCCGGACCGAGACCTCGTGACCGGCGCGATCGCACGCACGCTTCGAGAGCTCTTCCCCTTCATCGGCTGACCCGGCCCGGGTTTCGAGGGCTGTCGCGACCGAGCCCGGCCGCGCACGACGGGTGACCTCGTCGTCCCACGCACGCCGTGTCGACGCTCTCCACGAACCGCCGGCGAAGCGGCCGAGGTGACCGGTGGCGACCTTCGGCAGGCCACCTCGGGCGCCGGCGCGGTCGAGGCCGGAGCACGTGGCTACGACGACGTCCCCACGTACCCGCCCCGGGATCGACTCCCACCCGCGTCGTGCTCCGGGCGCCGCCTACGAGGTCGTCTGCTGCTCGGCAGGGTCCTGCCAGCGGTGCGTGCGCCGGGTGGGGCGGGAGGAGAGACCCTCGAGGCGGGTCGCCTGCTCGAGCGACTCGGCGTAGACGGCGTCCGGATCGAGCCGGCGGAGCTCCTCGGCGAGGAGGTCGCCGAGCTGGCGCCGCAAGAGGGGCAGCTGCCGGTCCGGCTGCCCGCTGCGCGAGAAGGTGGCGAGCCGGCCGTCCGGCCTGCTCAGCCGGATGGCGCAGGTGCTTGCCGGGTCCTCACCGTGGTCCCCGAGCAGCACTTCGGCCTCGGTCACGCCCGGCCCTCCCGACTCCTCGACGTGGGCGTCGACCCCGAGGCGCTTGCCCAGCCAGCCGGCGAGGAGAGCGGCGCTCGGATTGCCCTTCTCCGAGGCCACCTTGGCGGAGATCGGGCGCGGCTCGAGGGCGTCGAAGGCGGAGGCGAGCAGCGACCGCCACGGCGTCGTGCGCGTCCAGGCGAGGTCGGTGTCGCCCGGCGAGAAGTCCGAAGCTCGCTGCCGCAGCGCCGCCATCGGGTCCGGCGCGAGCGAGGAGTCGGTCACCCGGCGGTCGGCCAGCACGCCGAGGGGGTCGGTGGCGATCTCGTCGGGGGGTGCGCCGTGCCACCAGGTGACGACCGGGCAGTCGGGGGCGAGCAGCGGCAGGACGACCGATTCGGGATGGAGCGTGAGCCGGCCGTACATCCGCATGACCACCGCCTCGATCGGTCCGAGGCGGCCGCCCACCTGCACCTCGGCGTCGAGGCGGTTGGCGGTGTCGAGCTGCCGGCGGATGACGACGACGAGGCGGCACGGGTGTGCCTGGGCGGCGACGGTGGCCGCCCGCTCGGCCTCGGCGACGTTCTTCTCGTCGACGGTCACCACGAGGGTGAGGGCGAGGCCCGTCGCCATCATGGCGCCGGCGCGGCGCTCCGCCGCCAGCGCCTTCACGACGTCCCCACCGGTCGTGTCCCACAAGGTGACGGTCACGGACGCCTCCAGGTGCGGCCGTCCCGGGCCAGCATGTCGTTGGCCGCCAGCGGTCCCCACTCGCCGGCCCGGTAGCGCTGGGGGACGCGGCCCTGCCAGAACTCCTCGAGCGGGTCGATCACCTGCCAGGAGGCCTCGACCTCCTCGTGGTCGGGGAAGAGCGTCTTGTCGCCGAGCAGCACGTCGAGCAACAGGCGCTCGTAGGCCTCCGGGCTCGACTCGGTGAAGGCGGAGCCGTAGAGGAAGTCCATCGACACCTCCCGGATCTCCATCGCCGAGCCGGGCGCCTTCGACCCGAAGCGCATGGTCACCCCCTCGTCGGGCTGGACGCGGACGACGAGCTGATTGTTGCCGAGCTCGGCGGTGTCGGTCTTGGCGAAGGGCAGGTGCGGAGCCCGCTTGAAGATGACGGCGATCTCGGTCACCCGCCGGGGGAGCCGCTTGCCGGTGCGGAGGTAGAACGGCACGCCCGCCCAGCGCCGCGTCTCGACGCCGAGGCGGACCGCCGCGTAGGTCTCGGTCCTCGAGCCTGGTGGGACGCCCTCCTCGTCGAGGTAGCCCTTCACCCGCTCGCCGGCGAGCCAGCCCTGCTCGTACTGGCCCCGCACCGTCGACAGCTCGAGGTCGGCGGGGAGCGAGATCGCCCCGAGCACCTTGTGCTTCTCGGTCCGCAGCGCTTCGGCATCGAAGGAGACCGGCTCCTCCATGGCGGTGAGGGCGAGCAGCTGCAAGAGGTGGTTCTGGAGGACGTCGCGGGCCGCCCCGGCAGAGTCGTAGAAGCCCGCCCGGCCCTCGATCCCGACGTCCTCGGCCATGGTGATCTGGACCGAGTCGACATAGTGCGAGTTCCAGACCGGCTCGAACAAGGTGTTGGCGAAGCGGAGGGCGAGGAGGTTCTGGACGGTCTCCTTGCCGAGGTAGTGGTCGATCCGAAAGACGTCGTGGCTCGTGAAGACGGAGTCGACCAGTCGGTTCAGCTCGACCGAGCTCTGGAGGTCGTGGCCGAACGGCTTCTCGACCACCACGCGCCGCCACCCGCCCCGCTCGCTGCCGTCCGCCATGCCGGTCCGGGCGAGCTGCTTCAGCACGACCGGGAAGGCGGCCGGCGGGATCGACAGGTAGAAGGCGGCGTTGCCGGCGATGCCGTGGCTCCCCTCGAGCTCGACGAGGGTCCGGTCGAGCTCGTCGAAGGCGTTGTCGTCGTCGAAGGAGCCCGGCAGGAACTTGATGCTGTCGGCGAGGCGGCGCCAGACGTCCTCTCGGAACTCGGTCCTCGCGTGCTGCTCGGCGGCCTTGCGGGCGACCTGCTCGAAGTCGCCGTCGCCCCAGTCCCGGCGGGCGAAGCCGAGCAGGACGAAGCCGGGCGGCAGCAGCCCGCGGTTGCCGAGGTCGTAGACCGCCGGGATGAGCTTCTTCCTCGCGAGGTCGCCCGTCACGCCGAAGACGACGAGCGCGCAGGGGTCCGGCACGCGGGGAAGCCGGCGGTCGCGGGGATCTCGCAGCGGGTTCACAGCACGCACGGCCTCGAATCTACCGAGCGCCCCGTGCACGAGCCCCGCGCCGGGGCATCAGGCGAGGACGAGCTCTCCCCCGTCCAGCACGACGTGCACCGTGTCGCCCTCGCCGTAACGGCCCTCGAGGAGGGCCACGGCCAGGCGGTCGCCGATCTCCCGTTGGATCGTGCGCCGCAGCGGGCGGGCGCCGAAGGAGGGGTCGTAGCCCCGCTCGGCGAGCCACTCCTCGGCCTCCTTCGAGACCTCCAATCCGAGCCGCCGGTCCTCGAGACGGCGGGCCAGGGCGGCCAGCTGGATCTCGACGATCCTCGCGAGGTCGGACTTCTCGAGGGGTCGGAACCTCACGATCTCGTCGATCCGGTTGACGAACTCGGGCTTGAAGAAGTCCCTCGGGTCTCCCGCCAGGTTCGAGGTCATGATGAGGATCGTGTTCGTGAAGTCGACCGTGCGGCCCTGGCCGTCGGTGAGCCGGCCGTCGTCGAGCACCTGCAGGAGGACGTTGAAGACGTCGCTGTGGGCCTTCTCGATCTCGTCGAGGAGGACGACCGAGTAGGGGCGGCGGCGGACGGCTTCGGTCAGCTGGCCCCCCTCTTCGTAGCCGACGTAGCCGGGAGGCGCCCCGACGAGGCGGGAGACGTTGTGGCGCTCCTGGTACTCCCCCATGTCGATGCGGACCATGGCCCGCTCGTCGTCGAAGAGGACCTCGGCGAGGGAGCGGGCGAG
>JAKACF010000095.1 GCA_021821585.1 Actinomycetes bacterium | reverse complement strand
CCTCGGAGATGGGCGACTTGTCCTCGAGGAAGCGGCGCAGCCCGCGCCGCAGCTCCTCCTGCTCCTCGCTGAAGCCGAAGTCCACGTCTCCTCCAACTCGCCGGGCGGGATGGACCCGCGACCGGCCGCACCTTAGCCTGGTGCTCGGGAAGCGGTCGCTGCGAGCGCCGGGAAGGCAGGTCATGAGCACGCTGCACTACGAGGACGACCAAGTCGTCATCCACAAGAGCGTCGTCGGGCCGCTCGACAACAACGTCTTCGTCGTCGCCTGCCGCCAGACGGGCGAGAGCCTCCTCGTCGACGCCGCCAACGAGCACGAGCAGCTGCTCGGCCTCTGCCGGGAGCTCGGGGTGCGCCAAGTGGTCGAGACGCACGGCCACTGGGACCACATCCAGGCGGTGCCGCAGCTCCGCGACGCCGGCTACGCGGTCGCCGTCACGGCGGCTGACGCCTCCATGCTCGCCTCCTACGACCTTCTCCTCGGCGACGACGAGGTACTCGAGGTGGGACGGCTCCGGCTGCGCACCATCCTCACCCCCGGCCACACCCCCGGCTCGATCTGCTTCGCCGTCGAGGGCTCGCCGGTCCTGCTCTCGGGCGACACCCTGTTCCCGGGCGGGCCGGGGAACACCGCGACCGACCTCGGCGACTTCAAGACGATCATCGAATCGATCGACCGCCGCCTGTTCACCCTGCCTCCCGAGACGGTCGTCATGCCGGGCCACGGCGCCGACACCACGATCGGCGCCGAGCGCCCGCACCTCGACCAGTGGATCGAGCGGGGCTGGTGAGCCGGCGGGACCGCCCTGTGGATTACCACTACGGCCGTAGTGGTAATCCACGGCGCCGGTAACATGGTCGGGTGACTGACGCCGTGCCACTGCTCTCGGTCGAGGGCCTCCACGTCGAGGTGGACGGCCACGAGATCCTCCGAGGGCTCGACCTCGAGGTGCCCGCCGGCGAGCTGCACGCCGTCATGGGCCCGAACGGCTCTGGCAAGTCGACCCTCGCCAACACGATCGCCGGCAGCCCCGGCTACGCCGTGACCGCCGGGCGGATCCTCTTCCAGGGCGAGGACGTGACCACCTGGCCCGTCGACGTCCGGGCGAAGGCCGGCGTCTTCCTCGCCTTCCAGTACCCAGAGGAGATCCCCGGCGTCCCGGTCTCGCAGTTCCTCCGCCAGGCCGTCTCGGCCCGCAAGGGGACCGACGTCTCGGTCCTCGAGGTCCGCGTCTCCCTCGTCGAGTGGATGCGCCGGCTCGAGATGGACGAGGCCTTCGCCTCCCGCTACCTGAACGAGGGCTTCTCGGGAGGAGAGAAGAAGCGGAACGAGATCCTCCAGATGGCCCTCCTCGAGCCGGAGCTGGCCGTCCTCGACGAGACCGACTCGGGCCTCGACGTCGACGCCCTCCGCGTCGTCGCCCGGGGCGTGAGGGAGGTGCGGGCCGCCAAGCCCGAGCTCGGCCTGCTGCTCGTCACCCACTACCGGCGGATCCTCCACGAGCTCACCCCCGACCGGGTGCACGTCCTCGTCAACGGGCGCATCGTCGAGACCGGCGGGCCCGAGCTCGCCGACCGCCTCGACGCCGAGGGCTACGAGGCGTGGTCCTGATGGCCCCGACGGAGCTGTCGAGCGGCGCCCTCGAGGCGGCCGAGCTCGACCCGGTGGCCATCCGCAAGGACTTCCCGGTCCTCGGGCGCCCCGCCGCGTCCGGGCGCCGCCTCGTCTACCTCGACTCGGCCTCCTCCTCCCAGCACCCCCGCTCGGTGCTGGAGGCGATGGACTCCTACTACGAGACGACGCACGCCAACGTCCACCGGGGCGTCTACGCCCTCGCCGAGGAGGCGACGGCCCGCTACGAGGCGGCCCGGGTGAGGATCGGGCGCTTCGTCGGGGCGCCCGACCCGGCCCACCAGATCGTCTTCACCAAGAACGCCACCGAGGCGCTCAACCTCGTCGCCAGCTCCTACGGGCGCCGGATGCTGCCGGCGGGCAAGGCCGTGCTCCTCACCGAGATGGAGCACCACGCCAACCTCGTCCCCTGGCTCATGCTGGCCGAGGAGAAGGGCACCGAGCTCCGCTACCTCGGCGTCGACGAGGGCTACCACCTCGACCTGTCGGACCTCGACCGCCTCGTCGAGGGGGCTGGCATCGTCGCCGTCACGGCGATGTCGAACGTCCTCGGGACCGTGAACGACCTCCGGCCCGTCATCGCGGCCGCCAAGGCGGCCGGGGCGGTCGTCGTCGTCGACGCCTCCCAGCTCGTCCCCCACCGGGTGGTCGACGTCGGCGCCCTCGGGGCGGACTTCGTCGCCTTCACCGGCCACAAGATGCTCGGCCCGACCGGCATCGGCGTGCTCTGGGGCCGGACCGAGCTGCTCGAGGCGATGCCGGCCTTCCTCGGCGGCGGCGAGATGATCCGCGACGTCCGCCTCGACGGCTTCACGACCAACGACGTCCCCTGGAAGTTCGAGGCGGGCACGCCGCCCATCGCCGAGGCGATCGGGCTGGCGGCCGCTGTCGACTACCTCGAGGCGGTCGGGATGGAGCGCATCGCCGCCCACGAGCGGGCCCTCACCCGCAAGGCGATCGACCTGCTCGAGGAGCGCCACGGCGACGACGTCGTGATCTTCGGGCCCGGCAACGACGACCCCAACCGGGGCGGGGTGCTCTCGATCGGCTACCGCGACGTCCACCCGCACGACCTCGCCCAGGTCCTCGACGCAGAGGGCATCTGCGTCCGGGCCGGGCACCACTGCGCCAAGCCCCTCATGCGCCGTCTCTGCGTCGGGGCGACCGCCCGGGCCTCGCTCTACCTGTACAACGACGAGGACGACGTGACGGCGTTCTCGGACGCGCTCGCCAAGGCCGGCGAGCTGTTCGGGTAGCGTCTCGACAAGGAGAGCGAATGTCGGGCCTCGAAGACCTCTACCGCGAGATCATCCTCGACCACTACCGGTCGCCGCGCAACCGCGGCGAGCTGGCGGTCCCGCCCGCCACCCGCACGGAGGGCTTCAACCCCCTCTGCGGCGACGAGATCGTCGTCTACGTCGAGCTCGACGATGGGGCCGTCAACGACATCCGCATCGGCGGCCAGGGCTGCTCGATCAGCCAGTCGTCGGCCTCGATGATGTCGGCCGCCGTGAAGGGCAAGTCGATCGAGGAGGTCCGCCAGCTCATCTCCTCGTTCAAGGCGATGATGTCGATCCACGAGCAGGCGATCGGCGGCGACGGCACCGAGGAGGCCGAGGAGGCGGAGGCGACCATCCCGCCCGACGGCCTCGGCGAGCTGGCCGCCCTGCAGGGCGTCGTCAAGTTCCCCGTCAGGATCAAGTGCGCCACGCTGTCGTGGAACACCCTCGCCCAGGCCCTCGACGAGGCGGCTCAGTCGGCCAGCTCGGCCAGCTGATCGCGGTCCTCGGTCGGCCGGGGCGTCTCCCCGCCGGAGTAGACGAAGCGCTCCCCCCTCGCCCATGAGGCGGCCGCCGCCACCGCGCAGGCGACGATGGCGAAGACGAAGGCCGTCTGCAGCCCCGAGTGGAAGGGGGCCGAGATGAGCCTGGCGAAGAAGTCGTGCCCCGTCAGCGCGGTCCGGTCGTGGGCGGGAAGGCGCGAGAGCGTCGAGGCGCCGACGAGGTGCTCGACCGGGTTGTAGCCGAGGAAGGCCGAGAAGAGCGTCGCCACGGGCGGGAGGTGGGCGGCGTGCGCCGCGATCCCGGGCGGGACGCCGTAGCGGGTGAGGCCCCGGTAGAGGCTCGAGGAGAGCGCCGAGGAGAGGCCGACGATCATGAGGGTGAAGAAGATCCCGATCGAGAGCACCTGGGCGGAGTTCTGGAAGGTCGAGTTCATCCCCCCGCCGGCCCCCCGGTCGCCGGCGGGCAGCGAGTTCATGACCCCGGCCCGGTTCGGCGAGGCGAAGGCGCCCATCGAGAGCCCGTTCATGAACAGCACGAGGGCGAACTCGGGATAGGAGAAGTCGACCGGGAGCAGCATCAAGAGCACGAAGCTCACGCACGCCCCGATCATCCCCCCGGTGGCGAAGGGCCGGGCCCCGTAGCGATCCGAGAGGAAGCCGGAGACGGGGCCGGCGAGCAGGAACCCGAAGGTGAGCGGGAGGATGTAGATGCCGGCCCACAGCGGCGTGTTGGTAAAGGAGTAGCCGTGCTCGGGGAGCCAGATCCCCTGCAGCCAGATGATGAGCATGAACATGAGCCCGCCCCGGCCGACGGCTGCCAGGAAGGTCGACAGCGTCCCGAAGCTGAAGGCGCGGATGCGGAACAGCCGGAGGCGGAACATCGGGTTCTCGACCCGCGACTCGACGACGAGGAAGGTGACGAGCAGGGCGGCGCCGGCCGACAGCTCGGCCATCACCGGCGCGCTCGTCCAGCCCATCTGTGAGTGCCCCGACGGCTCGATGCCGTAGGTGATGCCGATCATGACGAGGATGAGGCCGAGGGCGAAGGTGATATTGCCGAGCCAGTCGATCGGCGCCTTGCGCCGGATGCCCCGGTCCTCCAGCTTGAGATAGGCCCACACCGTCCCGAAGAGCCCGATCGGCACCGAGACGAGGAAGATGAGCCGCCACTCGATCGGCGCCAGGATCCCGCCCATGACGAGGCCGATGAACGAGCCGCTGATCCCGGCGACGTTGTTGATCCCGAGCGCCAGGCCGCGCTGGTCCGGCGGGAAGGCGTCGGTGAGGATGGCGGCGGAGTTGGCGACGAGGAAGGCGGCGCCGACGCCTTGGACGACGCGCATGACGACGAGGTAGACGGCCGCCTCCCGCCCGTTGAGCCAGGTGACGCTCAGCAGGATCGACCCCACCGTGAAGACGGCGAAGCCGAGGTTGTACATCCGCACCCGCCCGTAGAGGTCGCCGAGGCGCCCGAGGCTCACGACGAGCACGCTCGAGACGACGAGGAAGGACAGGATCATCCACAGCAAATAGAAGCTGTTCCCCGGGAGCAGCGGGTCGAGGGCGATGCCGCGGAAGATGTCCGGCATGGCGATGAGCATGATCGAGGAGTCGATCGTGGCGATGAGCACGCCGAGGGTGACGTTCGAGAGCGCGATCCACTTGTAGGTGTCGCCCCGCCCCGGCGTGCGCGCCTCCCGGCTGGCGAGTGCCTCCCCGCTAGCCCGCAACGTGCTCGGCGACGAGGCGGGCCATCGCCTCGGGGTGCTCCAGGGTCAGCATGTGGCTCCCATCATCGACGTGGTGGAGACGGGCGCCGCCGATGAGGCGCGCCAGCTCCTCGCCGACGGCGTTCGGCACGAGCCCGTCCCGCCGCCCGACGATAACGAGCGTCGGCATGCTCACCCGCACAAGGCGCCGTCCGAGCCTCGGGTTGTGGAAGTAGGGGTTCCAGCCGAGCTTGGCGGCGGCCGCCATCGCCTCGAGGAAGGGCCGGACGAGCTCGAAGGGGACGCTGCCGGCGTTGCGGGGCCCGAGCGAGGCCATGGCGTGCATGGCCGCCGCGGTCGGGTGCGACTGGTCGGCGAAGGTGTCCCGGGCGAGGTCGTCGAGGCGCCGGCCGAAGAGCTCGCGCACGGGGTGGCCGGGGACGTAGAGCCCGACCGGGTTCACGAGGGTGAGGCTCGCCACCGCCTCGGGGTGGCGCCAGGCCACCTCGACGGCCGCCCACCCGCCGAGCGACTGGCCGACGAGGTGCGGCCGGCGCCCGCCGGTGAGGCCGAGCCGGTCGAAGAGGTCGAGCAGGTGGTAGGCGACGTCCTCCATGTCGTCGACCTCCGACAGGCCCTCGGAGCCCCCGAAGCCGGGCAGCATCGGGGCGACGACCTCGTGGCCGGCCGCCAGGGCGCCGAGGAACGAGGCGACCTCGCCGAGGCCCTCGCCGCCGGCGGAGTGGAGGTAGACGACCGGCGGTGCGCCGGCGGGCCCGCCCCGGGCGAGGCGGACGGTGCCGATGGCGCTCTCGAGGCTGGCGGCGACGACCGCCCCCTCGCCGGCGCTCACTCGCCCACCCCTGCCATGTCGCGCCGGGTCGTCCCGGGAAAGCGCGCCCTCAGGCCGGGCGCCACCTCGGTGGCGAACAGCTCGAGGTTGCGCCGGGTGTCCTCCGGGCCGAGCGTGCCGAGCTGGAACAGGCCGAGCAGGTTGCCGACCCCGAGCCGCTCGACGTTCTCGCTCAGGGCCTCGAGCACCGTCTCGGGCGAGCCGACGATGGCGTACCGGCCCTCCACCACCTGGTCCCAGCTGTCGAGGAATTCGGCGAAGGAGGCGCCGCCCTTCATGATGTTCTCGAGCGAGCGGACCGAGGTGTAGCCGGGCGGGGAGATCGAGATGCCGGGCAGCAGCCGCTTCACGAAGTACCAGAAGTGGTCCTCGTACCGGCGCCGGGCCTCGGCGTCGGTCTCGGCGACGAAGATCGGCACGAGCCAGCCGAGCTGGAGCGGGTCCGCCTCGTAGCCCTCGTTCTCGCAGGCCTGGCGCATGAGGCCGAACATCCGCTCGAAGACCGAGATGTGGAAGTACGGGATGCCCATGTAGGCGTACCGGTGCCGGGCGACGAACTCGACCGTCTCGAGCGAGCCGGCTCCTGGGATCCAGACCTCCGGGTGCGGCTGCTGGACCGGGCGGGGCCAGGAGTTGACGTAGCGGATCTTGTAGTGCTTGCCGATGAACTCGAAGGGGCCCGGCTCGGTCCAGGCGCGGATGACGAGGTCGTGCGCCTCGGCGAAGCGCTCGCGGGCCTCGGCCGGGTTGATCGAGAACGAGTAGTACTCCGGCCCTCCGCCGACCACCATCCCGGCGATCAGCCGGCCGCCCGAGAGGTTGTCGATCATGGCGAACTCCTCGGCGACCCGGGTCGGCGGGTCGTAGAGCGGCAGGGCGTTGCCGACGACCGCGATGCGCACCCGGCTCGTCTGGCGGGCGAGGGCAGCGGCCATCAGGTTGGGCGAGGGCATGAGCCCGTAGGCGTTCTGGTGGTGCTCGTTGACGCAGACGCCGTCGAAGCCGAGCTCCTCGGCGTAGACGAGCTCGTCGAGGTAGCGGTTGTAGAGGGCCGTGCCGAGGGCGGGGTCGAAGAGCCGGTTGGGGCACGTGATCCAGGCGGGGCCGTCGTAGTCCTCGGGCAGCCCCGGATAGGGCATGAGATGGAAGCTGAACAGTCTCACGTGATCTCCCCCTTGTCGCCGCGGCCACCCTACTGATCCGCCGGTCAACAAGGGGGATCAGCCGACGACGAGGCCCTCGAGATCGGCGGCGAGCCGGAGCACCCGCCCGGCGAGGCCGACGGCCTCGAGGGCGCGCTCGCCCGCCTCGGCGAGCGCCCCGGCGCCCTCCCCGGTCGAGACCGCCAGCAGGCTCGGGCCGGCGCCCGACCAGGTGGCGATCGCCGCCCCTGCCCCGCGCAGGCGCCCGAGGAGCTCGGGCGCCTCGGGGAAGAGGGCCGAGCGGGCGTCCTGGTGGAGGCGGTCCTCGCCGGCCTCGCCGACGAGCCCGGCGGCGTCCCCGAGCCCGGCCACGAGGAGCCCCATCCGCCCGAGGTTGAACACGGCGTCCTCCAGCGGGACGCGGTCGGGCAGCACGGCCCGGGCCGCCGTGGTGGCGAGCTCGCGCTCGGGCACGACGACGACGAAGGAGAGCCCGGGGTCGAGCGGGAGCCGCCGGGCGACCGGCCGCCCCCCGATCTCGGCGGCCGCCACGAGGCCGCCGAGCAGCGAGGCGGCGGCGTTCTCGGCGTGGCCCTCCGTCCCGACCGCCAGCGCCAGGGGCTCGGCCGCCCCGGCGGCCGCCGCGGCCGCGAGGGCGAGGGCGCCCGAGGAGCCGAGGCCGCGGGCGACCGGGATCTCGGAGCGGACGTGGATGGCCACGTCGTCGTGGCCGAGCACGAGGCGGACGACGCGGGCCGCCAGGTGGCCGGCGTCGAGCGGGAGCCCGGCGCCCTCCCCCTCCGAGGTGAGCTCGAGGCGGGCGGCCGGCTCGACCGTCACCTCGCAGTGCAGTCCGAGGGCGAGGGCGAGGGCGTCGTAGCCGGGGCCGAGGTTGGCCGACGAGGCCGGGGCCCGTGCCCTCATCCCGGGGGGCCGACGGGGAGGGTCGGGCGGCTGCGGGGCACGATCGAGCCCGCCGGAGGGGCCGGGATCGCCCGGACGAGGGTGACCGGCAGCTCCTCCACCTTCCCGAAGCGGCTCGAGACCTCGAGGGTGGCGACCACCGCCCCGGCCGGCCAGCCGTGGCGGAGCTCCCCCGTCGTGACCGGGGCGCCGACGAGGGTGCTGTGGACGAGGAGGCCGTCGAATCCGACGAGGGCGACCGGGGCGGCGAGCGCCGCCTCCCGCCCGGCGTGCAGCCAGGGGACCGCCACCCGGGCCGCCCCGAGGCTCGTCCCGTACGGCTGGAGCAGCCGGAGCCTGCCCGTGGCGGCCGTGAGCAGCGCCTCGTCGCCGGCGGCCGCCTGGCCGAGGCCGAGCACCTGGCCGAGGACGGCCGAGACGACGAGGACGTGCCGCCCCCCGACGCGACGCCAGGCGGCCGTCACGAGGCAGCCCCCGGCCTGCGGGGTGAAGCCGGACTTCACCCCGACGATGCCGTCGACGCCGATGGCCGGGTTGTAGTTCCAGACGTGGCCCATGACCGGGAAGGGGACGTCCGGCTTGGCGACGATCGAGCGGAAGACGGGGTTCTCCATCACGACCGTGGCGAGCAGCGCCTGGTCGGCCGCCGTCGAGACGCTCCTCGGGTCGAGGCCGCTGGCGTCGGCGTAGTGGGTGTGGTCCATCCCGAGCAGGGCGGCCGCCTGGTTCATCTCGGCCACGAAGGCCGGCTCGGTGCCGCCGACCCAGCGGGCGAGGATGTCGGCGACGTTGTCGGCCGACGGGATGAGGAGGGCCTCGAGCAGCTGGCGCTCGGTGAGCGACTCGCCCTTCACGAGCTCGACGTTCGAGTCGTCGGCGGCGGCGTACCGCATCCAGGCGAGGTGGTCCTTCTCGGTGAAGGTGAGGCTCGGCCCCTGCTCGGTGCCGGTGAGGGGGTGGGCCTTCAAGACGAGGTAGGCGGTCATCATCTTCGTCACGCTGGCGATCGGCACCTCCTTCTCCCGGGGGCTCTCGGCGACGACGCCCGTCCCCATGACGGCGAGGGCGCCCTCGCCCTTGGCCGGGAAGGGCATGGCCGGGAGCCGGCCGGTGCCCGGGGCGACGGCCGGGAGCAGCGCCTCGAGGTGCGGGAGCGCCAGGCGCACCTCGGCCCGGGTCCGCGCCACGGGTGTGCTGCCGGCGCCGAAGGCCACCCATCCGAGCCCGGCCACGGTGGCGAGCGAGAGCAGGCCGAACGACGCCGTCCGGCGCCGCCGCCTCATCACCTCCGAGGCCGAGGGGCGATCGGGGCGCGCGAAGGGGGGCCGGGGGCCCGCCGCGCCGGGCGGGCGCGGGCCGTTGGCGTGTCCGCTCATCGTTCGATCTCGGGGTGACCTAGTCGCCCAGCTGGTCGAGCTCTTCCGGCGTCATGAGGACCGCGCGGGCCTTCGAACCCTCCGAGGGACCGACCACTCCCCGCCGCTCGAGCAGGTCCATGAGCCGGCCTGCCCGGGCGAACCCGACCCTGAGCTTGCGCTGGAGCATCGAGGTCGAGCCTAGTTGGGATCGCACGACCAGCTCCATGGCCTGGGAGAGCAGCTCGTCGTCGTCGTCGTCGGCGCCCGCCGGACCGCCGGGGCCGCCCGGGTCCTCGCCCTCGACGCCCTCGAGGTAGCGGGGGCCGCTCTGGCGCCGCCAGTGGGCGGCCACGGCCCGCACCTCCTCCTCGGACACCCAGGGGCCCTGGATGCGGCGAGGGACGCTCGAGGAGGCCGTGAGCAGGAGGAGGTCCCCCCGG